>JANMCS010000356.1:0-2982 GCA_031361405.1 Betaproteobacteria bacterium | reverse complement strand
GTGACGAAACGGTCGAGGAACTCGTACATCCGTTCCTGGCGCAGCGTGACCATGCAGCCGATCGGATAGCCTTCGCGGATCTTGAATCCGGCGATGGCCTTGCGGGCCTTGGTGACCACCGGCTTCTGGCCGGCGATCTTCTGCATGTCGGCCACGGCGTTGTCCAAGATCTTTTTGTCGCCGGTGGCCTCGCCCACACCCATGTTCAGCGTGATCTTGGTCAGGCGCGGCACTTCCATCGGCGACTTGTAGCCGAACTGCTTCATCAGCGCCGGGGCGATTTCCTTCGTGTACTGCTCTTTCAGGCGGGCCATCTCGATATCCTCTAGACCAGCTGCTCGCCGTTGCTCTTGAAGAAGCGGACCTTGCGGCCGTCCTCGAGCAGGCGCATGCCGATGCGGTCGGCTTTCTGCGTCACCGGGTTCCAGATCGCGACGTTGGAAACGTCGATCGGCACTTCCATGGTGACGATGCCGCCCGGCTGGTTCTTCATCGGGTTGGGCTTCGTGTGCTTCTTGACGGTGTTGACGCCGCTCACGATCACGTGACGCTCGTCGACGACGCGCGATACATCACCACGCTTGCCCTTGTCGCGGCCGGTGATGACGACGACGCTGTCGCCTTTCTTGATCTTGTTCATCGGGGCCCCCTTACAGAACTTCCGGTGCCAGCGACACGATCTTCATGAAGCGCTCGTTGCGCAGTTCGCGCGTGACGGGCCCGAAGATGCGCGTGCCGATCGGCTCAAGCTTGGCATTGAGCAGGACGGCGGCATTCTTGTCGAAGCGGATCAGCGCGCCGTCGGGACGACGCACACCCTTGCGGGTGCGGACGACGACCGCGTTGTAGATCTCGCCTTTCTTGACGCGTCCGCGCGGGGCAGCATCCTTCACCGAGACCTTGATCACGTCTCCGATGTGGGCATACCGGCGCTTGCTGCCGCCAAGTACCTTGATACACATCACCGAACGCGCGCCCGTGTTGTCGGCGACGTCCAGGACCGATTGCATCTGGATCATTGCTTAACTCTCCAACTTAACCCGCCATCCGCCAGTGCCCGCCGCATGCAGCGACGAGGACGGCGGCCATGAAACATTGATGCGGCTGGCGGCCAGTTTTGGATCCCGGCGCAGGCGCTATTCCAGGATGGAAAAGCGTCCGGTTGGGACAAGACTTGCCGCGGAAAGCCTGCTTGCTTCGAGGTGCCGGTGCTGCGGATCGGGGCTGTTCGTGCCACCCCGCGCGGCACCTGCGTTTTTCCGCGGCGACTACGCAAAGAGGGTAATTATGGCACGAAGCAGCCAGACCCGCAAGACCTGGCGGTACTTAAACCACCTGCGCCCGCTCGAGGATGTTGGAAACGCGCCACGCCTTGGTCTTCGACAGCTTGCGGGTAGCGGCGATTTCAACCAGGTCGCCCACCTTGCACTCGTTGTTCTCGTCATGTGCGTGGTGCTTGGCCGACTTCATGACGATCTTGCCGTAGAGCGCGTGCTTGACCCGCCGCTCGACCAGCACCGTGACCGTCTTGTCCATTTTGTCGCTCACGACGCGACCCGTCAGCGTCTGGACCAGCACTTTCCTGACCGGCGCCGCGTCCGGCGCGTCGATTTGTTGTTCCGTCATGATGCCTGCTCCGCTCTCTGGCCGATCAGCGTGCGCACGCGCGCGATGCCGCGGCGAACCGTCTTCAATTTGGAGTTGTCCGTCAGCTGCTGCGTGGCAGCCTGCATGCGCAGGCCGAATTGCTCACGCAACAATGCTTCGAGCTCCGTCTGCAGCTCCGCCGGCGTCTTGCCGACCAGAGCCTTCTTCGTCTCGGATTTCTTCATCATCGTTCCTTAGCCGCCGATCAGGCGGTGCACGAACGTCGTGCGGATGGGCAGCTTGGCCGAGGCGAGCGCGAACGCTTCCCGGGCCAGCGACTCTTCGACGCCGTCCATTTCGTAAAGCACCTTGCCTGGGACAATTTCAGCCACGTAGTACTCGGGGCTGCCCTTGCCGTTGCCCATGCGGACTTCGGCCGGCTTCTTCGAGACGGGCTTGTCCGGAAAGATGCGGATCCAGATGCGGCCACCACGCTTGATGTGACGCGTCATGGCGCGGCGTGCGGCTTCGATCTGGCGCGCCGTGAGGCGGCCGCGACCGATGGCCTTCAAGCCGAACTCGCCGAAGCTGACCTTGTTGCCGACGGTCGCCACGCCCTTGTTGCGGCCCTTCTGTTCCTTGCGGTACTTCCTTCTAGCTGGCTGCAGCATTCTTCGCTCCTGGCGGCGGTGTACGGCGCGGCGGACGCTTGGTCGCATCCGGCGCCGGTGCCGGCGCCTGAACCGGTTCGGCGCCGTGCGCCAACCGTTCACCCTTGAATACCCAGACCTTGATACCGATCACGCCGTACGTCGTGCGTGCTTCGGAAAAGCCGTAGTCGATGTCGGCGCGCAGCGTATGCAACGGCACGCGGCCTTCGCGATACCACTCGCGACGGGCGATTTCCGCACCGTTCAGGCGGCCCGACGACATCACCTTGATGCCTTGTGCGCCCAGGCGCATCGCGTTCTGCATGGCGCGCTTCATCGCGCGGCGGAACATGATCCGCTTCTCGAGCTGCTGCGCGATCGAATCGGCGATGAGTTGCGCGTCGACCTCGGGCTTGCGGATTTCTTCGATGTTCAGGCCCACTTCGCCGCCCATCATCTTGCGCAGGTCGGTGCGAAGCGTTTCGATGTCCTCGCCCTTCTTGCCGATGACAACACCGGGACGGGCGCTATGGATCGTGATGCGGGCGTTCTTGGCAGGACGCTCGATCGTGATCTTGGACACCGAAGCGTGCGACAGCTTCTTGCCGAGGTATTCGCGGATGCGAATGTCCTGGGCGAGCGTGGGCGCGAAGTTCTTGCTGTTCGCGAACCACTTCGAACCCCAGTTCCGCGTGACGGAAAGGCGGAATCCGGTCGGATGTATTTTTTGACCCATGACCTGTGG
>JANMCS010000354.1:0-7158 GCA_031361405.1 Betaproteobacteria bacterium | reverse complement strand
GGGCGTGGCCTACGTCGACAACATGCAGCGCCTGCTGCGCAAGTTCGAAACGGCCAAGGCGCTGGTGCCGGACCCGGTGATTCAGGCGGCCGCCAAGCCCTCGCGCACCGGCGTGATCTGGTTCGGGTCGACCGGCGCGGCGATGGACGAGGCGTTGGTCACGCTCGAACTCGACGGCATTCACCTTGATCGGATGCGCCTGCGTGCGTTCCCCTTCGTCGATGCCGTGCCCGAATTCATTGGCGCGCACGATCGGGTGTTTGTCGTCGAGCAGAACCGCGATGCGCAGATGAAGTCGTTGCTGGTCAACGAATGCGGCATCGACCCGGCGCGACTCATCTCGGTGCTCCACTACGACGGCACGCCGCTCACCGCGCGCTTCGTTGTCCGCGAGATCGCCGAAAAAGCCCGCCTCTTCAACGTGACTCCGCTACGCAAGGTGGCACCATGACCTATCTGGCCAAGCCCAGGATCCACCACCCGTCGCTGCCGCGCAACGCGCTCGGCTACACGCACCGCGACTACGAAGGGGCCATCTCGACGCTGTGCGCCGGTTGCGGCCACGATTCGATCTCGTCGGCGATCATCCAGGCCTTCTTCGAGATGGATGTGCCACCGCATCGCGTGGCCAAGCTGTCCGGCATCGGCTGCTCGTCCAAGACGCCCACGTATTTTCTCGGCAATTCGCATGGCTTCAACAGCGTCCACGGCCGGATGCCGTCGGTGTTGACCGGCGCGGCGCTGGCCAACCGCGACCTAATTTATCTCGGCGTGTCGGGCGACGGCGATTCCGCATCGATCGGCCTCGGCCAGTTCGCCCATGTGCTGCGCCGCGGCGTCAACATGGTGTATGTCGTCGAGAACAACGGCGTCTACGGCCTGACCAAGGGCCAGTTCTCGGCCACCGCCGACAAGGGCAGCAAGAGCAAGCGTGGCGTCGTCAACAGCGACGAACCCATCGATCTCGCAATGCTCGCGCTGTCGCTGGGCGCCACGTTTGTCGCCCGCAGTTTTTCCGGCGACAAGACGCAGCTGGTGCCGCTGCTCAAGGCTGCGGTCGCGCACCGGGGCGCGGCGTTCATCGACGTGATCAGCCCGTGCGTGGCGTTTAACAACCACGCCGGATCCACCAAGAGCTACGACTACGTGCGCGAGCACAACGACGCCGTCAATCGCCTCGATTTCATCACGTCGCGCGAGGCCATGACCGCAGAATTCGAGCCCGGGCAGACGCAGGACCTGCGCATGCACGACGGTCGCGTCATCCGTTTGCGCAAGCTGGGCGAAGACTACGATCCCACCGATCGCGTGGCCTCAATCGGCTTTCTGGAGGCGCGCCGCGCGGTCGGCGAGGTGGTCACCGGCCTCCTGTATCTCGACGAGGACAGCATCGACCTGCACGACGCACTGCAGACGGTGCCCGGCCCGCTCAATGCGCTCTCGGATAGTGATCTCGTGCCCGGGCATGCGGCGCTGGCGGGCGTCAACGCCTCACTGCGCTAGGGCAACGCACCACCGCCGGGCCGCGTAGAATCGGCCCATGCGTACCGCCTGGAAGATTCTCGCCGGCGTCGCCGCGCTCGTGGCGGTGGTGCTGATCGGCGTCGCGATCGCGATCTCTACCGTCGACGTCAGCACGCTGATCGGCCCGGTCAAGACGCGGATCAAGGACGTCACGGGTCGGGAGCTCACCGTGCGCGGTGGCGCCGACCTCAAGTTTTCGCTCGAACCGAAGCTGGTGCTGTCGGACGTCATGCTCGCCAATGCGCCGTGGGCCACCGCGCCGGCGCTCGCGTCGGCGCAACGGCTTGAACTGCAGATCGCGCTGATTCCGCTGCTGTCGCGTCGCTTCGAGGTGATCGAGCTGGCGCTGATCGATCCGGTGATCGCGCTCGAGACCGACGGCGCCGGGCGCGGCAACTGGGAACTGGGCAACGCGGCCACGCCCCCGGTGGGCGCACCGGGCACGCCGGGCGGCAATGCGGCCACCACGACGCCCGCCGTCGGCAACCTGTCGATCACCGGGGGGACGCTCACCTACCGCGATGCGAAATCCGGCCATGTAACAAAGGTTGCCATCGACAAGCTGGCGCTGCGTTCGCGCAACGCGCAGTCGGCCATCGCCGCCCAGTTCAGCGGCAAGGTCGACGATGTGGCCGTCGCGGTCGAGGGCACGCTGGGTCCGCTCGAGGCGCTGTTGCAGCAACACTGGCCCTATCCGGTCGCGTTGAAGGGCAAGGTCGACGGCACGCCCGCCGCAGTTTCCACCAAGATCAGCAAGGACGGCGCAACTTACGTGCTGAATGACCTCGACCTGCGGGTCGGGACCAACATGGTGAGCGGCAAGTTCTCGATCGTGACCGGCGGCGTGCGACCGAAGCTCGTGTTCGGCCTGGCCGCCCCGACGCTGATCGTGGCGGACTTGCCCGTGCCTGCCGGCGTCGCGCCGGCGCCGGCGGCGCATGCAACCGCCGGCAAGGGCAAGATGTTTCCGGACACCCCTGTCGATTTCTCGATCCTGCGCCTGGTCGATGCCGACGGTCGCATTGCCATTGGCAAACTGCGCCTGGCCGATGGCCGCACGTTCAGCAACGTGAAGATCCAGCTGGCGTTGGTGGCCGGTCGCCTCGACATCGCGGACGTCGAGGCCGGCACTCTCGGTGGCACGCTGGCCGGCCGGGTGCTGGTCGACGCGGCTGCGCCAGGCAATCCATCGCTGCACGTTCGCGTCAACGGCAACGGCCTCGACCTGGGCGCGATCCTGGCGTCGTTCGGCAAGCCGCGCGAAGTGCGCGGCGGCAAGACCGAACTTGCCGTCGACCTCGTGATGCGCGGAGCGTCGCCGCATGCCTGGGCAAGTTCGGCCACCGGTAATGTGCGCATGGTGGTGGGCCGTGCGACGCTGGTCAACACCAAGCTCGACCTTTCGTCATCGCTCGACAAGTTGTTCGGCGCGATCAACCCATTCCGCGAAAGCGATCCCGCCACCGACATGACTTGCGCAGTCGTGCGCTTGCCGTTTGCCAACGGCATTGCCCGCGTCGAGCGCACAGTGGCGTTCGAGACGAACAAGCTCGGCGTCCTCGCCAGCGGCACGCTGGATCTGCGCAATGAAACGGTCGACTTCTCGATCAGGCCCAAGGTCAACTCCGGGCTGCCGGTCGACATCCCGCGCCTGGCTGACCTGGTCCGCTTTTCCGGACCGATGACCGCGCCCCAGGTACAGGTCGATGCGGCGGCGTCCGTGGCGGCGATCGCGAGCGTGGGGGCCGCCGTCAGCACCGGTGGCCTGTCCGCCATCGGCCAGGCGTTGTTGGCCCGGGTGGAAGGGGGCGGCGGCACGCCGTGCCAGGTGGCACTCGGGCAGAAGGTGGACGCTGCGACTTCGGGCGCGACCACCAATGGCGGTGCTGCCGCCAATCCCCTCACCGATATCGGCAAGGCCGTGGGGCGGCTGTTCGGCCAATGACGATATGCCGCGCGACATCGTCGCGCCGTGTCACCGAAGCGACTTAGTTGCTCAGCAGTGCATCGAGCCGGAAGCGGGTGATCCGCGCCACCTGCTGCAATGCTTCCGCAAATTCCACGTCGACGGGGTTGTCGGCACGCCGCGCGAACTCGCGCAGGATCGCCGCGCGGTCCAGTCCCTTGACAGCGACGATGAATGGAAAGCCGAACGTGGCGTTGTAGCGCGCATTGAGCGCGGTGATCTGCGCCAATTCCTCGGGCGAGCAGCGGTCAAGTCCGGCGCCGGTTTGCTCGTGCGTGGAGTCGGCCGTGAGCTCGCCGCGAAGCGCCGCCTTGCCGGCCAGTTCGGGATGCGCGCGCAGCAGCGCCAGTTGCTCGTCGTGGGGCGCCTCGTGCACCACGTGCAGCATCGCGGCATGCAGTGCATCCACGCTCGCAAATGGACCCGCGTCGAACGCGCGCCGCGCCACCCAGGGCGAGTGCTCGAAGATGCCGCCCAATGCCGCGTTGAAGGCAGCGCGGTCCAGCGTGTGCAGCTCCTGCGATGTCATTGGCTGAACACCGGAGGGGGATGCGTGGCACGCCAGTGGTTGGCGATGTCGAGGCGCCGCGTGACCCACACGTCATCGTGCTTTTGCACGTAGTCGAGAAACCGCGCCAGCGCAGCGGCGCGGCCGGGCTTGCCGACGATGCGGCAATGCAGCCCCACGGACATCATCTTGGGTGCATCGAGCCCGCGCGCATCGCCTTCCGCATACAGCACATCGAACGCATCCTTCAGGTAGTGGAAGAATTGTTCGCCGCTATTGAAACCCTGCGGCGTGGCAAAGCGCATGTCGTTGGTGTCGAGCGTGTAGGGCACGACCAGCAGCGAAACGATGCCGTTGCGCGTGGGCACCGGCAGGTAATAGGGCAGGTCGTCCGCATAGCTGTCGGCAAAGTATTTGAACTGACCGTGTTCGGCGACGAGCCGCCGCGTGTTGATGCTGTCACGGCCGGTATACCAGCCCGCGGGTGGACGCCCGGTGAGGCGGAGAATGGCATCGATGGCCAGCGCCATGTGCTCGCGCTCCAGTTGCTCGTCGACATTCTGGTAGGACATCCAGCGCCAGCCATGGCTGGCAATTTCGTGACCGTCGGCCAGGAACGCATCGACCACGGCGGGATTGCGCGCCAGCGCCATGCCCACGCCGAAGATGGTCAGCGGCATGCCACGCTCGCGAAACATCCGCAGGACGCGCCACACGCCGGCGCGCGAGCCGTATTCGTAGAGCGACTCCATCGACATGTGCCGTGCCGGAAACGGCTGGGCCGCCACGATCTCGGACAAGAAGACTTCCGAGGCCGGATCCCCGTGCAGTACGCAATTTTCCGCGCCTTCCTCGTAGTTGAGGACGAATTGCACGGCGATGCGGGCACCGCCGGGCCAGTGCGCGTGCGGCGGCGTGGCGCCGTAACCCACGAGGTCGCGCGGATAACCGGGTTCGAAAGGGGGGTGGGGAGAATTCATCGGGTCGCGCGAACCGCGGCGGAGAAAAATGAAATGGGCTGTATACAATGATAGCCGCAAATACATTCGCAGCAACGGAGATGCCGCAATGGGACGCCTGACGACACACGTGCTCGACACCGCCAAGGGCTGCCCGGGTGCCGGCATCCGGATCACGCTGTACCGCAACCTGGGCGAACGCTACGCGCTGCTCAAGGACGCGATCACCAATGCCGACGGCCGCTGCGATGCGCCGCTGCTCGAAGGCGCCGCATTGGCGGTGGGGCGCTACCGGCTGGTGTTTGCCGCCGGTGAGTATTTCGCACGCTCGGGCGCCGTGGTTGCCGACCCGCCGTTCGTGGATGAAGTCGTGCTCGACTTCGGCGTGGCCGACGGCAACGCGCATTACCATGTACCGCTGCTGGTGTCGCCGTGGAGTTACTCCACGTATCGCGGCAGCTGATCCACCTTCGCCATCCTCGTCCCGCCATGGAAGCTTATGCGCTCGAATGGGTCCAGCTGCTGATCCGCTGGGTCCACCTCATCACCGGCATCGCCTGGATAGGCTCGTCGTTCTACTTCGTGATGCTGGACAACAGCCTGCTGCCGCCGAAGCGCAAGGCGGATGCCGACGAAGGCATCGGCGGCGAACTGTGGGCGATTCACGGCGGCGGTTTCTATCACGTGCAGAAATTCCGCGTGGCGCCGGCCGCGCTGCCCGAACCGCTGCACTGGTTCAAGTGGGAGGCGTACTGGACGTGGATGTCGGGCTTCGCGCTCTACATCGTCATGTACTACGCGCATGCGGAGATCTACATGATCGACCGCAATTTGGCCGACCTCGCGCCGTGGCAGGCGATTGCGATTTCGGTGGCGCTGCTGGTGGGCGGATGGGTGTTCTACGACCAGCTGTGCAAGCGCGCCGGGCTGGCGCGCGAGAAGGTCATCGCCGTCACGATGGTGGCCTTTCTCGCGGTCGCGGCGTGGGGCGTGTCGCACCTCTTCAGCGGCCGCGCGATGTTCCTGCAGATCGGCGCGATGATGGGCACGATCATGGCGTGGAACGTGTTCTTCGTGATCATGCCGTCGCAACGGAAGCTGGTCGAGGCGAAGGAGCGCAACGAGGCGCCCGATCCGATCTACGGCCAGTGGGGCAAGCAGCGCAGCGTGCACAACAACTATTTCACGCTGCCGGTGCTGTTCATCATGATCAGCAATCACTATCCGCATACGTTCGGGCACCCGCACGCGTGGCTGGTGCTGCTGGCGATGATGCTGCTCGCCGCGCTGGTGCGCCATTTCTTCAACCTGCGGCACAAGGGCAGGACGGTGTGGGCCATTCCCGCCGCCGCGGCGGTGGGCACGCTGGCACTGGCCATCGTCATCGCGCCGGCGGCGCCCAAGGCGGCGGCCTATTCGTTCGCCGACGTGCAGCGGATCGTGGCGCAGCGCTGCACCACCTGCCACGCGGAAAAGCCGACGCAACCCGGATTTGTCGTGGCGCCGAAAGGCTTCGTGCTCGACACGCCGGCGCAGATCGTGGCCAACGCGCAGAAGATCAACGAGCAGGCGGTGCTGACCAGGACGATGCCCATCGGCAATCTCACCGGCATCACCGACGCGGAGCGCGCCACGCTTGGCGCGTGGATCGCGGCGGGCGCCAAGGCGCCGTAGGCGAGGCTTCAGCCGCGCAGGTAGCGGCGCAAGCATTGGCGCGGGGCTGAAGCCTCGCCTACAGAGGTGTTCGCGGGGTCGATCATGTAGGCGAGGCTTCAGCCACCCAGGCAGCGGCGCAGGCAGTCGCGAGACGCTGAAGCCTCGCCTGCGCAACCCTTCGACAAGCCAACTTTCAGAACAACTGCGGCTGTTCCGGCTCCGGTGGGACGTCCGCGGCGGGCTTCGGCGTCACGGGTGCCGGTGGCGTCGCCGGCGCATCTTCGTCGACGCGCTCCAGCAGTGCTGCGTCGTCATTGCGCACGGCGTTGACGCGCGTCGACACCGGGTACCACGTCATCGCGCTTGCGGGGAAGGGCGTGAAGAGGTCAGCGACGTCCGTGGTGGCGACATCGAGCCAGCGCTCGTAATAGTTCAACGCCACGATCACCGGCATCCGGTCATGCAGCGGCGACAGCAAGGCGTTGGCCTGCGTGGTCACGATCGTGCAGCTGTCGACGACTTCGCCCTCCGGCGACAGCCAGCGC
>JANMCS010000351.1:0-2305 GCA_031361405.1 Betaproteobacteria bacterium | reverse complement strand
GTGACGAACATGTACGACGAGTCCTTGACCATGAAGATGAAGTCGGTCATCGCCGGCGAGTAGACGGCACCACCGGCGCACGGCCCCATGATCAGCGATATCTGCGGCACGACGCCGGACGCCAGCACATTGCGCTGGAAGACCTCCGCATAGCCTCCCAGGGACGCGACGCCGTCCTGAATACGCGCACCGCCGGAATCGTTCAACCCGATCACCGGCGCGCCCACCTTCATCGCCTGGTCCATCACCTTGCAGATTTTTTCGCATGCGCTTCGGACAGCGAGCCGCCGAAGACCGTGAAGTCCTGCGAGAACACGAACACCAGGCGGCCGTTGATCATGCCGTAACCGGTGACGACGCCATCGCCCGGCACCTTTTCCTTCTCCATGCCGAAATCGTGCGAGCGATGCTCGACGAACATGTCCCACTCTTCGAAGGAGCCGGCGTCGAGCAGCAGCTCGAGCCGCTCGCGCGCGGTGAGCTTGCCCTTCGCATGCTGCGCGGCGATGCGCCTCTCGCCGCCGCCCAGTGCCGCCTCGGCGCGTTTCTGGTCGAGTTGCCGGATGATGTCGTGCACGTTGCGTCCTCTCTTCAAATGCCGTCGAGCAGGCGGCGCGCAGCGGCCACTGGCGTGAGCGTACCCGCGGCGACCTCGGCCAGCAGGCCGGGCAAGGCCGCCTGCACCTTTACGTCGTCGCGAAAGCGTGCGCGCAGACCCACGTCGAGCAAGTGCCACGTCCAGGTCAGCGCCTGCCGCTGCCGCTTGGCGGTGAGTTCGCCCGCCACCTCCAGCGCGTCGCGACAGCGCACCACGGTGTTCCAGAATTCGTCGATGCCTTCGTTGCGCAGCGCACTGACGCCCAGCACCGGCGTGCGCCAATGCGGCGACACCGGGCGCAGCAGCGGCAGCGCGCCGGCCATCTGCCCCATCGCGCGGTCGGCGGCCAATGGGTCGAGGTCGCGCTTGTTGTAGACGATGACATCGGCGAGCTCGACGATGCCCTTCTTGATTGCCTGCAGGTCGTCGCCCGCGTTGGGCAGCTGCATCAGCACGAACACGTCGGTAAGGTTGGCGACATCCGTCTCGCTCTGGCCGACGCCCACGGTCTCGACGATCACGACGTCGAAGCCGGCGGCCTCCACGAGCAGCATCGCTTCGCGCGTATGCGCAGCCACGCCACCCAGCGCGCCACTCGACGGCGATGGCCGGATGAAGGCGCGCGGATCGCGCGCCAGCAGTTCCATGCGCGTCTTGTCGCCCAGGATCGAACCGCCGCTGACCGCGCTGGACGGATCCACCGCCAGTACGGCAACTTTGTGCCCGGCCTTGATCAGGTGCAGTCCGAGCGCCTCGATGAAGGTGGATTTGCCCACACCCGGTGCGCCGGTGATGCCGAGGCGCAATGCGTTACCGGTGGCCGGAAGCACGGCGGCGATCACCGCCTGCGCGATGGCCTGGTGATCGGCGCGCGTGGATTCGGCCAGCGTGATGGCCTTGGCCAGCAGCCGGCGATCGCCCGCGCCAACGCCGCCGGCAAGCACGGCGGCCTCATCCGGTCCGGCGGCGCGGGACCCCATGACGGCAGGCGGCGCGACAGCAACCAATCAGGCCGCCGCGCGCGCTGCGCGAATCTTGGCCAGCACGTCAGCGGCGCACGCCGGGATCGCGGTGCCCGGGCCGTAGATGCCCGCCACGCCGACGGCGTACAGCATCGCGTAATCCTGCTGCGGGATCACGCCACCCACGAATACGACGATCTCGCCCGCGCCCTGCGCCCGCAACGCGTTGATGATCGCCGGCACCAGCGTCTTGTGGCCGGCGGCCAGCGTGGAAATGCCCACCGCATGCACATCATTCTCGATGGCCTGCCGCGCCGCTTCCTCCGGCGTCTGGAACAGCGGGCCGATGTCGACGTCGAAGCCGAGATCCGCGAAGGCCGTGGCCACCACCTTGGCGCCGCGATCGTGGCCGTCCTGCCCGAGCTTGGCCACCATGAGTCGCGGGCGCCGGCCTTCTGCGGCGGCGAAGGCGGCGATGTCGGTCTTGATGTCCTCCCACATGCGGTCCTCCGCGAAGTTGGCGCCGTACACGCCGGCCACGCTTTGCGTCGTGGCGCGGTGGCGGCCCCACACGGTTTCCAGCGCGTCCGAAATTTCGCCGCCGGTGGCGCGCGCGCGCGTGGCCGCAATTGCGAGTTCAAGCAGATTGCCTTCGCCGGTGCGCGCGCACGTGACCAGCGCGTCGAGTGCGGCCAACATCTTCTTGTCGTCGCGGTTGGCCTTGACGCTGGCGAGACGCTTCAGC
>JANMCS010000417.1:0-9684 GCA_031361405.1 Betaproteobacteria bacterium | reverse complement strand
TCTTCGTCGTCTCGTCCGCCATGGCACACGTCCGGCGCGTCCGGGTCGTCGGTGGCGGCGCGGACGGCAGTACCTTTGCCAACCGCCAGCACCGGCAGATCGAGATGCCGATGGAAGCAGACCGCGCCTTTGACATGCTGGAGTCGACGATCCGCGAGTTGCCCAACGTCGAACACCTGGAAAGCGTCCGCGACAGCCTGCAGATCCGCGCGAAGCTGCGCCGGGGGCACGCCGACGGCTCGGCGGGTTCGCTGCTGGAGCAAATGCTGGGATGGTTCGGTGCGCCGGACAACCGGATCTTCGCCACCGTCACCCCGCGGGACGACACAGGCACCGTCACGCTCGTGTGCGAACCGGAGGGCGGCATCTGGCGTGACTGGTTCATGGTGGATGGCGGCACCAACCTCGAGAACGCGGAGGCGATCAGCCGCGCAATCTCGCACCGGATTGCGCAAACGCGCCGCCACGAGCAGGAATCAACCAAGGAAACCGAGATCGAGAAGGAGCTGGCGATCGCCAAGCTGCAGCTGCTGCATGCGCAGGTCGAGCCGCACTTCCTCTACAACACGCTGGGCAGCGCCAAGTACCTGGTGAAGAGCGACCCCGACGGCGCCGAGCGGATCATCGACAACCTGATCCTCTACCTGCGCCATTCGTTGCCGCGACTCGAGAGTTCGCTCACCACGCTGGGCGAGGAACTGGAGCGCGTGCGTGCCTACCTCGAGATCATGCAGATCCGGATGGGCGCGCGCCTGCGGACCGAATTGAGCGTCCCTGATGCGATCAAATCCGTCCCGTTCCCGACGATGATGCTGCAAACGCTGGTGGAGAATGCAATCAAGCACGGGCTGGAGCCGAAGCCCGGCGGTGGCACGATCTGGATTCTGGCCGCACCGAAGGAAGATCGCGTTGCGGTGACCGTGGCCGACGACGGCAACGGCCTCGGCACCGCGACCACCGGCAGCGGCATTGGACTGCGCAATGTGCGCGAACGCCTGCAACTCGCGTATGGTGCCGAGGCCACGTTCGACATCGCCGCCAATTTTCCGATGGGCGTGGCTGCGACGATCACGGTACCGCTTGCCGGCCCGAAGGAGGCCCGCCATGACTAGCCCCGCCACCTGCGTGATCGCGGAGGACGAGCAGCTCTTCCGCGAGGCGCTGCTGCAACTGCTGCGCCAGGAGTGGCCGGCACTGCAGGTCGTCGCGTCCTGCGAGGATGGCGGCGCCGCGCTGGAAGCCATCGGCGCCTGACCGGCCTTGAGGTGGCCGCCGCCGCCGCCGAGGCGAGTCCAGCCACGCGAATCGTGTTCGTCACCGCCTACGATCAATATGCTGTCCAGGCCTTCGAGCGCGGCGCCGTCGACTATCTGCTGAAACCCATCGCGCGCGAGCGGCTGGTTGCCACCATTGCGCGCTTGCAGGAACGCGCAGGGTCGGCCGGCACGCACGGCGCGGCGCTCGCGGCGCTCGTCAAGGAACTGGGCGCGGCGCTACCAGCTGGAAAGCCCGCCGAAGCCCCGCTGGTGTGGCTGACGGCAAGCGCCGGCAAGGAGACGCGGCTCATCATGGTCGACGACGTCGCCTACTTCCGCTCCGACCACAAGTACACGACGGTGATGACGGCGCAGGGCGAAGCGCTGCTGCGCACGCCGCTGCACGAGCTGCTGACCAAGCTCGACCCCACCCACTTCAAGCAGATTCACCGCTCCACGATCGTCAACCTGCGGATGGTGGCCGCCGTCGTGCGCGACGACAGCGGGCGCGGCACGATGCGGATCAGGGATCGCCCGGAGACATTGCCGGTGAGCCTGACATTCATGCCGCTGTTCCGGAACATGTAGCCCGGTGCTACGACCTCCGCGATCAGCCGCGCAGCCAGGCCGCGAGGTCGCCTTTGAGCTTCTTCAGGTCGGCTTCGCGCGTGTACATCATGTGGCCGGCGTCATAGTAGTGATGCTCGACGCGCGCCATCACGTCGGCGGGCACATCGAGTTGCGCCAGCGACCAGTCGGACGCGCTGTACGGCGTGCCGAGATCGTAGCGGCCACTGGCCACCAGCACCCGCAGGTGCGGATTGCGCCGCAACGCGCGCGACAGGTCCGGGCTCGTGCACGCAAAGCCGTTGCCTTTCTCCTCGCCGCGGTTCCAGTTCCAGTGCTTGTGCGCGTCCATCGACAGCACTTCATAGCGCGCTTCGCTCGCGATGCCGAGTTGCTCGCTCATGTAGGCATGCGCCGCCATCGTGTACGGCGCGACGATGGCCTCGATGCCGGGATCGAATTCCCAGTCCCGCGTGCGGCTTGCCGCCATCGGACCCGTGACCCGCGCTTCGAGGCGACCGACGATCTGGCCGCGGTCGCGCAGCAGTTCGAAGAAAAACGTCTGGTCGCTGATGCGGAGATTTTTCTCCTCGATCAGCGCCGGCGCGAGGCCGGTGAGCTGGGCCAGGCGGCTGACCACGCGACGGCGCGCCGCTTTCGACAACCGCGCGCCCGCATGCAGCGCCGCGAGATACTCGCCGGCGGCAAACTCCTCGGCAGCCGCCCGCGCGGCCGCGGACGACGCACCGACGGTGCCGCTCAACTTGCCGTGGTATTGCGCGACGTTGGCGAAACCCGGCAGGAACAGCGCATAAGGCAGGTCGTTGCGCGGCGCAAAAACGAGGCTTTGCAGGTCCATCGCGCACGACACCAGGATCAGTCCCGACAGCGCGACACCGAAGTCCTGCAACTTGTCGGCCAGCGCGGCGCCTCGCGTCGTGCCATAGCTCTCACCCGCCAGATAAACCGGTGAACGCCAGCGCTTGTGGCGCCCGAGCCAGGCCCGCATGCACTCTGCCAGCGCGTCGACATCGCCGTCGACACTCAGCATCTTCTTGCGCGCGTGCTCGCTGGCGGTGAGCGAGTAGCCGGTGTGCGGCGGATCGACGAACACGAGGTCGAAGTGCTCGAACCACGATTCGGGATTGTCGGTGACCGCATAGGGCGGCGGCGGCATCGTGCCGTCTTCCTGAATCACGACGCGTTTCGGCCCGAGCGCGCCGAGATGCAGCCAGATCGATGCGGAACCCGGCCCACCGTTGAACGCGAAGCACACGGGGCGCGCGGCGGGGTCGGCATCAGCCAGCAGGTAGGCTGTCGTGAAGATCGCGGCCTCGGGCTCGCCGCGCTTCTCGTCGAGGCCGCCGCCGATCACCGGGATGAAGCCCGCGACCGCCTCGTACTTCATCTTGCGACCGTTCAGCGTGATGCTGCCTTCACTGCGGCTGGGGGCGGCGGCAAGCAGCTTGTCGACGTTGTCGCGCAGTCGCTTCTTCGCTTCCTCGGTTGCGGGGACAGAGGGCATCTCGCTCACGATTGCAGCCGCAATCCGCTATGCAGCGTTATCGGTTTGGTATCCACGGGCAATTTCTTGAAAGGTTGAGGCGTGACCGCCAGCGTCCGCGACTGCGCTCGCTCCAAAGTCAGGGGGCGCGTGAAGATGTCAATGCCGCCGACGGGCCGACGGTGAATCAGGAATGGCGGCGCGCGACCCAGAAAGTGGCGCCCGCGCTGCCGTAACGCTCCGCGTGTGGCACGCCCTGATCGAGCACGAATTCGTCGCCGGGATGCAGGTGACGCACTGCGTCCCCGACAGTGAGCCACATCTCGCCGTCGACAACCAGCGCGCGCGCGGAGAACGGATGCGCGTGCGTTTCCAGCATCACGTCCGGCGCCCATTTTCGCTCGAGTACCTCGTCGAAGCCCTGAGCGCGGGCGCCTGCTTCGAATGCCTGGAAATCAAATTTGTCCATCAGCAGCCTCCTCAATAGCGCGAACTTGCCCCGCCGACGAAATCGATCGCCGCCTGAAATAGCGGCAGGTCCTTCACGTAGTCGGCCGCGTCGGCGCGGTCGATCTGGATCCATTCCCGCGTGCTGGCCATGCCGCCGGGCGCAAACGCTACGACATTATCGCGCGAAAACCGCAACTCCGTCGTGGTGGCGACCGGCAGGCGCAGGCCCACCCCTTTGCCGCTGATGCATGCAAACATCCTGTCGGCTGTGAAGTAGGCGTCGAGGCCGTTGATCGTGCGCGCGCTGACGCCGGGCAGCCCCAGCAGCAACGCGTCGAGCGCCGCCTTGCAGCGGGACTGGGGCGTGTCGATGGTCATGCGGAATGGGTCACGCCCTGGACGGCGCGGATGTGCATGTCGGTGATGTTGCCGCCCCCGGTGAACCCTACGCGCATCGACACCGGTGGCCTCATTCGTTGGTCGGGGTGACAGGATTTGAACCTGCGACATCCTGGTCCCAAACCAGGCGCGCTACCGAGCTGCGCTACACCCCGAAGCCCTCTATCTTACCCGTTGCGCCTGCGCACCACCAAACCCGCTACCGCGCGATCTGCCGATACGCGTTCTGCAAAGGCTTGTCGGACACCTGCAGCAAGCCGTCGAACGGTTGGTCCAATTCCAGGATCAGGAAGATCGCCGCGGACACCGAGAAGGCGCAGACGATGATGACCGCCGTCGCCGTACGATTGCGCGGCGCGAAGAGGCCAAGACCCGCGAAGATCACCGCCAGCCACAGCACCAGCACGATCAGGAACGGCCGCTGGATCGAGGGTTCATCGCTTTCCAGCAGCAGCCACCGGGTCTTCTCCAATTCGCCCGAAAGCGTGAGCGCCCGCATTTGCAGCCACTTCTGCGCATCATCGGCAGGCTTGAAGTTGCGCACCATGGTCTGGAATTTTTCGATCCCGACGCCTTCGGCATGCAGTCCGTCGCGCACGCCAGGCCCGGCCGTCTCGGACCACGTCAGCATCATCCGGCGACGAGTCAGATCGTGCAGCAACTCGCGCGCGGGCATGGCGTCCGGACCGTACTGGCGCAGGCTGCGGTCAAGCAGGACGATGCGCGCCGCGCTTTGCTTGATCTCGTCGCTGCGGGCGTCGAACGATGATTTGGCGGACGCCACCAGCAGCCCCAGCACCAGCGCCGAAAGCGTCGCGATCAAGCCCACCGCGATGTTGACCACCTGGCGCGTGTCGTCGCTGATGTGATCCGGCGGCAGCACGCGGTTGAGAAACATGCCGAAGAGCGCGCCGGCGAATACGCACAGCGATACCAGGATGGAGACGACGACATCGCTCATGGCGCCACGCCTGCGACGCCGCTTCCGGACCGGCTAGGCCGCAACGTCAAAACCGGCATCCTCGACCGCCACGCGCAGCGCGGGCACATTGGTGAGCGCGGCGTCGAAGGTCACGGTGGCTGCGCCGGGTGTCAGCGTGACGTCGGCCGTGGCGACGCCTGGTACGGCCTCCAGCACGCGCGTGACGCTGGCAACGCAGCCGCCGCAGGTCATGCCTTCGATTTGCAGCGTGATTGTTTCCATGGTGCCTCCTTCAACAAGAATCATTCATGCGGCCGCCAACGCTTCAACAGCAACGCGTTGCCAACCACCGACACCGAGCTGGCGGCCATCGCCGCGCCGGCAAGCACAGGGTTGAGCATACCGAAAGCCGCGAGCGGAATGCCCAGCACGTTATACGCGAATGCAAAAAACAGATTCTGCCGGATCTTTGCCAGCGTGGCGCGTGACAACATGATCGCATCGACGACCGCGTTGAGATCGTCGCGCATCAGCGTGACGTCGGACGCTTCCACCGCGATGTCCGTGCCCGCGCCCATGGCGAAGCTGACGTCGGCCGCCGCCAGCGCCGGCGCGTCGTTGACGCCGTCGCCCGCCATGCCGGTGACGATGCCGCGTGCACGCATCGCCGCCACGGCTGACGCCTTGCCGGCGGGCGACACGCCTGCCTCATAGGACGTGATGCCCACTGCTTCCGCCACCACACGCGCGGTGCCCAGGTTGTCGCCGGTCAACATCACCACGTCGATGCCGGCCTCGCGCAGCCGCGCCACCGCGCGCGCCGACGTGGGCCGGATGGCGTCCGCCAGCGCGATCCAGCCGAGCAGTTGCTGGTCGCACGCCACGCCCACCACCGTGTTGCCCTGGCCCAGCGATGCCGTGATCCGATCGATATTCGCCGCCACCCCCTGCTCCAGCAGGAACGCGGGCGATCCCAGCCGCACCGTGCCTTCCCGCGACGCCAGTCGCCCCGCCACGCCCTTGCCAGGCAGCGCCTGGAAATCCAGCACCGGCTCGAGGGTCAACGTCTGCGTGGCGGCGCGTACGGCCAACGCCAGTGGATGGCTGGACCCTGCTTCGAGGCTGGCGGCGATCCGCAGCACGTCATCGCGCGTGGCGTCGGCCACGGACAGCACTGCCACGACCTCGGGCCTTCCCTGCGTCAGCGTGCCCGTCTTGTCGACGAAGAGCGTCTTCAGCTTGCCGGCGCTTTCCAGCGCCGCCGCATTGCGAATCAGGATGCCGGAGCGCGCGCCACGTCCGGTGCCGACCATGATCGCGGTGGGCGTGGCCAGCCCGAGCGCGCACGGGCACGCGATCACCAGCACCGCCACCGCGTGCACCAGCGCCGACGTCGCATTGCCGAGGATCCACCACGTAGCGATGAACGTGACCAGCGCGATCACCACGACCACCGGAACGAACACGCCGGAAACCTGATCCGCCAGCCGCTGGATGGGCGCCTTCGATCCTTGTGCCTCGGCGACCAGCCGCACGATGCCCGACAGCAGCGTGGCGCTGCCCACGCCGGTGGCCTCGCATTGCAGCAGGCCATCCTGATTGAGCGTGCCGGCAAACACGCGATCGCCCATCTGCTTGACGATCGTGCGGCTCTCGCCGGTCAGCATGCTTTCGTCAACACTCGAGGAACCCTCGCGCACGTTGCCGTCCACCGGAATTGCTTCTCCCGCACGCACGGCGAAACGTGCACCGGTGGCGAGCTCGGCCAACGGCACGTCGACGACCACGCCGTCGCGCACCAGATGCGCCGTCTTGGGCTGCAGCCGCAACAGGCCTTCCAGCGCGGCCGAGGTGCCGCTGCGCGCCCGCGCCTCCAGCAGCTTGCCCAGCAGCACCAGCGTGATCACGGCGGCGCTCGCCTCGAAGTAGACGTGCTGGTGCGTCAATCCGAATAGCGTGACGATCGCGCTGAACGCGTACGCCATCGTCGTGCCCAGCGCGACCAGCACGTCCATGTTGGCGCCGCCACCACGCAGCGTGTTGAACGCCCCGACATAGAATCGCCGGCCGATCCAGAACTGCACCGGCGTGGCCAGCACCAGCTGCAGCCAGCGCGGCAGCAGATCGACGTGCTCCATGCCGAAGAAATTGCCGGTGGCCAGCATCGGCACCATTTGCGCGAGCAACGGCGCGGTGAGCACTGCCGCGATGATGAAGTCGCGCTTGGTGGCTTCATATTCCTCAAGCTTGCGCGCCTGGTCGCGCTTGCGGTCGGCCTCGACGTCCTGCCGCAGCGTCGCGCCATAGCCGGCCCGCGCCACTGCCGCGAGCAGCTGGTCGACGGACGCCACTGCGGGGTCGAAATCGACGGCGGCGATCTCGGTGGCGAAATTGACGTTGGCGTGCACGCCGGGAACGCGATTCAGCGTCTTTTCGATGCGCGCCGCGCACGCCGCGCACGTCATGCCGGTCAGGCCCAGTTCGGCCCGTTGTCCAACCGGCACCATCGTCGCGGTATTCATCCGGACCAGATGGAGGTCAGCTCTCGCGCTTCAACTGGGGAAACAGGATGACGTCGCGGATCGACGGCGCGTTGGTCAGCAGCATCACAACGCGGTCGATGCCGATGCCCTCGCCCGCCGTGGGCGGCAGGCCGTATTCCATCGCGCGCAGGTAATCGGCGTCGAAGTACATCGCCTCCTCGTCCCCCGCTGTCCGCGCGTCCACCTGCGCCTGGAAACGCGCCGCCTGGTCCTCCGGATCGTTCAATTCCGAAAAGCCGTTGGCCATTTCGCGCCCGGTGATGAACAATTCGAAGCGATCGGTGACCGCCGGATTGGCATCGTTGGCGCGCGCCAGCGGCGATACGTCGGTGGGATGCGCAATGATGAACGTGGGCTGCATCAGCTTCGACTCCGTGGTGGCCTCGAAGAGCTTCAGCTGCAGCATGCCGAGGCCGTCGGACGCATAGACCGCGGTGCCCGAGCCCGCCAGCGCCGACTGGAGATAGTCGAGCCGCGCGAGATCGGCCAGCGCGTGTTGCGGATTGTATTGATGGATCGCCTGCGCCATTGTCAGTCGGTCGAAGGGCTTGCCGAGGTCGATGGCGGTGCCCTGGTAATCGAGCAGCGTGGTGCCCAGCACCTTGCTGGCGACTTCGCGCAACAGCGCCTCGGTGAGATCCATCAGGTAGTGATAGTCCTGATAGGCCTCGTAGAACTCCAGCATCGTGAACTCGGGGTTGTGCCGCGTGGAGATGCCTTCGTTGCGGAAGTTGCGGTTGACCTCGAACACTTTTTCCATGCCGCCGACCACGAGCTTCTTCAGATAAAGCTCGGGCGCGATCCGCAGGAACAATTCCATGTCCAGCGCATTGTGGTGCGTGACAAACGGCCGCGCCGTGGCGCCGCCGGGAATCGGATGCATCATCGGTGTCTCGACTTCGAGATAGCCGCGCACGACAAAGAACTCGCGCATCGACTGCACGATCTGCGAGCGCTGCTTGAATACCTTGCGCGCGTCCGGATTGGTGATCAGGTCTACATAGCGCTGCCGATAGCGTTGCTCCTGGTCGGTCATGCCGTGGAATTTTTCCGGCAGCGGCCGCAGCGCCTTGGCCAGCAGGCGGATCTGCGACGCCTTCACGGATAGCTCGCCGGTCTTGGTCCTGAAGAGCGTGCCCACGGCGCCGACGATATCGCCCAGATCCCAGTGCTTGAAGTCGTCGAGCTTGTCCGCCCCCACCGCATCCATCGTGATGTAGAGCTGGATGCGGCCGGACATGTCCTGCAGCGTGGCGAAGCACGCCTTGCCCATCACCCGCTTCAACATCATGCGGCCGGCCACCGCCACGACGATCGCCTGCGGCTCCAGTTCCTCGTTGCCCTTGGCGCCGTGCGTCGCGTGCACGTCGGCCGCCAGCGCGTCGCGGCGAAAATCGTTGGGAAACGCCTGCCCGTGGCCGCGCAACGCGGCGAGCTTGCCGCGGCGCTCGGCCATGCTCTGGTTTTCGTCCGCGACCGCCACCGTTGATCCCACGTTCTTGTTGTCGTCCATCGCTACACTCCCTGCTTCAGGCTCGCCGCGATGAAGTCATCGAGGTCGCCGTCCAGCACCGACTGCGTGTTGCCGGTCTCGACATTGGTGCGTAGATCCTTGATCCGCGACTGGTCGAGCACATACGAGCGGATCTGGTGGCCCCAGCCGATATCGGTCTTGGAGTCTTCCAGCTTCTGCTGCGCCTCGCGCCGCGTGCGCAGTTCCAGCTCGTAGAGCTTCGACTTCAGCATCGTCATCGCTTCGGCGCGGTTGCGGTGCTGCGAGCGGTCGTTCTGGCATTGCACCACCGTGTTGGTGGGCAAGTGCGTGATCCGCACGGCCGAATCGGTCTTGTTGATGTGCTGTCCGCCGGCACCCGACGCGCGGAACGTGTCAATGCGCAGGTCCGCCGGATTGATGTCGATCACGATCGAGTCGTCGACCTCGGGATACACGAACACGCTGGCAAACGACGTGTGGCGCCGCGCGGCGGAATCGTACGGGCTCTTGCGCACCAGCCGGTGCACGCCCACTTCGCTGCGCAGGTA
>JANMCS010000342.1:0-28104 GCA_031361405.1 Betaproteobacteria bacterium | reverse complement strand
AGCAGCTCGCGGCCCCAGTTGATCGTGTTGGTTTGCCGGCGCATGTACGCCTGCCACGCATCCGAGCCGGCTTCGCGGCCACCGCCTGTTTCCTTCTCGCCGCCGAACGCACCGCCGATTTCCGCGCCCGACGTGCCGATGTTGATGTTGGCGATGCCGCAGTCGCTGCCACCCGCGGCAAGAAAGGCTTCGGCCGTGTGCACGCTGCAGGTGAACAGCGCACTCGACAAACCCTGGCGCACGCCGTTGTTGAGCGCGATGGCCTCGTCAATGGTGTCGAATGCAATCACGTAGAGAATGGGCGCGAAGGTTTCGCGCTGCACGCACGGCCATTCGTTGCGCGCGTTGACGATGATCGTGGGCTCGACCCAGAATCCGGGGCCGCCGCGGGCCTGGCCGCCGCACGCTATGGCGCCGCCGGCGGCGACCGCTTCCTCGATGGCCGCCGTGTAGTGACGCACCGCCTCGCGATCAATCAGCGGTCCCATCAAGGTCGCGGGATCGAGCGGATCGCCGATGCGAACCTGCGTATAGACGCGTTGCAGGCGTGCGAGCAGCGACTCCGCAAGCGACCCGTGCACAAGCAGCCGGCGCGTGGTGGTGCAGCGCTGGCCGGCGGTGCCGACGGCGCCGAACAGCACGGATGGAACCACGAGGTCGAGGTCGGCATCGTCGGCGACGATCACCGCATTGTTGCCCGCGCATTCCAGCAGGGTGCGACCGAAGCGCGCTGCAACGCGCGTGGCGATGTCACGCCCGACAGCGGATGAACCAGTGAAGGAAACCAGCGCCACGCGCGGGTCGTCGACCAACGCGAGCGCATGTTCGTTGGCAGCAATGGCCAGCGTGAAGATCGGGGGCAGCGCAAGTTGCTGCATCACCTTGTTGGCCAGTGCCTGCACGGCCAGCGCGGTCAGCGGCGTCTTGGGCGAAGGCTTCCACACCACGGCATTGCCGCCGATGCACGCCAGCAACGCGTTCCATGCCCACACCGCCACCGGAAAGTTGAAGGCCGTGATGACGGCAACGACCCCGAGCGGATGCCATTGCTCGTACATCCGGTGCGACGGACGCTCGGAGTGCATCGTCTTGCCGTAGAGCATGCGCGACTGGCCGACCGCGAAGTCGGCGATGTCGATCATCTCCTGCACCTCGCCGTCGCCCTCGGCCTTGATCTTGCCGTTCTCGAGTGCGACGAGCGTGCCCAGTGCATCCTTGTGTTCACGCAGGAGGTCGGCGAAGAGGCGCACCGCTTCGCCGCGCTTCGGCGCCGGCACCCCGCGCCATGCATGCGCCGCGTTGGCAGCGACGGCGATCACGGCGTGGACATCGGCCGCGTCGGCAAGCGCCACCGTTCCCAGCACCTGCTCATTGGCGGGATTGACGGAAGTGAGCAACGCGCCGGCACCGCGCCATTGACCGGGGCCGAGGCACGCACCCGGATTGTGCGCATCGAGGCCGAAGCGCTCCAACAGCGTCGCGACGTTGATCGTGTTCATGCCGGCGCGCACATCACGACGGTATCAGCGCCATCGCCTTCGGCAAGCCAGCCCTTTGCCACCATCTGGTCGCGCACCGCGCGGCTGGTGGTGTAGCGATGGTTGGCGTCGGCGCGGTTGGAATACACGCGGTAGACGGGGACCGTGCCCGCGGCGCACGCACCCCCGCTGGTGGGATAGAGATAAAGGAACGTCGACGACTCGAGGATGAAGCTGGGATTTTTGGACATGGTACCGTCGCACTCCTTCTGGTCGCGGCCGAAATAGTGCCCATCGCCCTTGCCCGGCGGAATGTAGATCCGGCATACCGCGGTGGTGCCGGCCAGCGCCGACGGATAGGCGTTGATCGTACGCCCGGTGCGCGTCCAGCCCTTGAGCGTGGTGCCGGCGTCGAGCAGCGCGATCTCGGCGCCGACCCACGTGATGAAGTAGTGATCGAGCGCGGCGTTGTAGTACTCGATCACGCTGACGGGGGGCACGACGCCGGTGGTAACCAACGCGGCGCGGACAGCCGCCGGGGCGTCGAGCAGCCCCGTGCCGCAGCCGGCGGTGAGGCAGGTCGATCCGGCCGGAAACGGCTTCGCGGTGTTGCGGAGGATGTCGCGCATCTGCGCGGCGGAAAGTTCCGGCGCCACGCCAAGCATCAACGCCGCCACGCCGCTGACAAGCGGCGCCGAGAAACTGGTGCCGGAAAGGTAACGGGTGCCCTCCGCCGCAGGCACGGTCTTGCCCTCGTTGGTCAGCACCAGAAAATTGTAGGCACTGCCGGTGACGCCGTTGCCGCCCGGCGCGCTGATGTCGACGCGCGGCCCGTAGTTCGAATAGGCGGCACGATTGCCGGCGAATGTGGACGCGGCGACACTGATCACACCGGTGCAACTGGAAGGCGAATGCGAACCACCGCTGCTCTGGTTGCCGGCCGACGCCACGATGGCGCGCGTGATGCCATGCGCAAACACGCGGTCGACCGTTTCCTGCATGAACGACTGGCAGTTGCCGAGGCCACCCAGGCTCAGGTTGATCACCTGCGCGGGATTGGCATTGACCGGCGCCGCGGGCACCGTCACGCCGCCCGCCCATGCGATGCCGTCGGCAATGTCGGCGTCACTGCCGAAGCATTTTCCGAGCACGCGCACCGGCACGAGTCGCGCATTCCAGTCGACACCGGTCACGCCGTTGCCGTTGTCGGACAGCGCGCCGATGGTGCCCATCACCGACGTGCCGTGCCATGAACTGTCGGTGACTGCGCATTCGGCACTGGCAAAGAGTCCGGTGCGGTCTTCCGCGGCGAACCAGTCGCCGGGGTCGGTCGCATCCGTATCACGATAGTTGCCCGCTGCATCGAGCACCTTGCCGTCGTTGCTGGCACCGAAGCTGCTGACCATGTCGTAACCGCCGACGATGCGCGCGGCGAGGTCGCTGTGCGACGTGTACCCGGTGTCAAGCACCGCCACCACGGTGGCCGGCGAACCGGTGGTCATGTCCCATGCGGCCGGTGCGTCGATGGTGGTGCTGCCGCTCTGCAGGTAGAACTGGCTGGCGAAGAGCGGATCGTTGGGCACGCGTTGCGCATACATCCGGCGCGAGCGTTCGGCATAAACGACGTCCGGTTGCGTCGCAAGTCGTGCCGCCAGCGCATCGATTTCGCTGTCCGTGCGCGCGCCGGGAACGTTGACGACCAACGCGCCGATGGCCATGGTGCGGCGATAGATGAGCGGCGCGCCGATGCGCGCGGCGAGCTCCGCGACGCGCACGGCAGGCGCGGCGGACGCGGCATCGGGCCGCAGCTTGACGACGATCTGGCCGGTGGTGACCGCGTCGCTGCCGCCCTCGAGCGTGAGCGCGGTGGTGGCGGCAGCCCACGCGAACGGCAAGGTGGCAAGACAGCGGATGACGTAGTGGGTGCGCATGGGGCAGCAAAGGCCAAATGGACGAGTCTAACTGACCGTTCCGGGGATCCGTCGTTCCCGGACCTGATCGGCGCGGGGCGTTACAATCGGCGCCTCGCCGCGTGTCGTGCGCGCGTTCGGCTCCAACCAGAAGTTGCGGGAGCATTTCCATGCCACCGAAGTTTACGCGTCGCGAATTTCTCACGGCCGCCGCCGGCGCGACCACGCTGGGCATCGGCGGATGTCTCGGATCGACGGATACGTGTGCGACCGGGCCGGACGGCAAGCTGACCTGTGTGCTGCCGCAGCCGAACGAGGCGCCGTTCGACAGGGTGGTCGTGCTGATGATGGAGAACCGCTCGTTCGATCACATGCTCGGGTGGCTGCCCGGCGCCAACGGCCGGCAGGCAGGCTTGTCGTACGCAGGCGAAGACGGCGTGACGCACGACGCGTGGCCGCTTGCTTCTGAATTCCAGGGCTGCCGGTACCAGGACCCCGACCACACATGGAAGGGCATCGCGACCCAGTACGCCGATGGCCGCTGCGACGGTTTTCTCAAGACCCGGACGGACCGCAGTCGTCCGGCGGACCTGTTTCCGATCGGCTACTACGGCAAGGAGGACCTGCCGATTCTTGCCGCGCTTGCGCAGGGCTACACCACATTCGACAACTACTACTGCTCGATGCAGGGGCCGACCTGGGAGAACCGGCTATACCAACTCACCGGGACGACGCAGGTCGGCATGGATGAGGTCATCGGTCACTTCCCGCAGACGGATGCCGAACGACCATGCACGATCCAGACCGCGATTTTCGATCGCGTGCGCGCGGCCGGCTTGCGGGCCGCCTACTACTACCACGGCGAGCCGATGACCGGCCTCTTCCGGAGCAAGCGCTACGACGACCTGGCGCTACCGATCGACCGCTTCTGGGAAGACGCGCGGCGAGGCCTGCTCGCGAACGTGGTCTTCGTCGATCCCGATTACACGGACGCCGCTGAGGACGCGGGAACGTCGAACGACTATCATCCGCACGGCAGCGTGCGCGTGGCCGAAGGTTTCGTCGCGCAGGTCTACAACGCGCTGAAGGACGGTCCGCAGTGGGGCCGCATGGTCTTCGTGCTCAATTTCGACGAGCACGGCGGATTTTTCGACCACGTGCCGCCACCGCGTTGCCAGGACGATACCGTGCAGACTGGCGCGGGGCCGTTTCCAGACCTGCAGCGCCTGGGCTTTCGCGTTCCCGCCATCGCGATGGGACCGTTCGCCCCGCGCAAGATCGAGACGGCGGGACCGTACGAACACTGCTCGGTCCTGAAGATGATCGAATGGCGCTGGAGGCTCGAGCCGATGACATTGCGCGATCGCACGGCGAAGAACCTCGCCGATGCGCTGGATTTCAATGTACGCCGCGACCCGGTTGTCCTGCCTCAATTCACCGCGCCGCCGAACGTCGGTTGCTGAGTTCGCCCGCGCGTGGCGCGATGCGCGACGGGTTCCGGCCACGATAGTCCGCGATGTCGGGTGCGCTCAGTTGCACGTGCATTGCGAGGCGCTGACGCAGCCGTTGTCGCCGTTGCCGAGACGGTCGTTCCACGTGCTTCCCTCCCGACACGACGCCCGCTGGCCCGGCGCGCACTGGATGGAGCATCCGCCGCATCCGCCGCGTCCCTGAG
The DNA here is from genome assembly GCA_031361405.1 of Betaproteobacteria bacterium. Classification (GTDB taxonomy): domain Bacteria; phylum Pseudomonadota; class Gammaproteobacteria; order Burkholderiales; family Casimicrobiaceae; genus VBCG01. Next base: position 23,041 of record JANMCS010000342.1, on the reverse strand, counting down.
CGTTGCATGAGGATCCCGTGCCGACGTCGGAAGTTGGGCGTTGGCCGGTGCAACTGCACACCGACGCCCGCCCCGGTTCGGTGGTCTTCCAGTTTCCGTCCCATTTCCGGCTGCCGCTGCGCTGGCATACGTCCGGGCACTTGTTCTGCGCGTCCAACTGGTTCCAGAGAGGCCCTGCGCCCACCCATTGCCCCGAGGACGAGGACGGCGTTACCGGCCGGGCCGAGACGTCGCAGTCGCACACCGACGTTCCCGTTCCCTGGATCGTGTGCCACTGGCCGGACCACCGACTGTTGCCGTTCTGCCGGCACACGTTGGGGCACTTGTTCTGCGCGTCGATGTTGTTGAAGATCGGGCCCGCCTGGATGTCTGCCGCGTGCGCAGATGCAGCCGCTAGCACGGCGATCGCGCCGACGAACATGAACAACCACTTCCCGGTTGTACGCATGAACACTCCCCCAGTGCCTTCAATCGCAGCGTGGTCAAAGTCTAGCGCGCCGGCGGCGCCGCTCGCAATCCGCGCGGTGCGATCCGTGTCACACCCGATCACATCGCGCAGAAATTGAAACGAGTTGCAGATCGGGCCTGCGATTCTTGTCGAGGAGTCCGCCGGGATCATGCAGTGCGCGAGGGACGGCCCTTCCTTTTGACCCACCAAGTTACAACGAGATCACGCGCGGGGGGCATGCGGGCGGGCATTGTCCGCGCGCTGCATGGCCTTGACGTAACCCGACCGGTCGACCACCGTAGCGACGACATTGTACCCACTGGCGGTGCAGGAAGCTACGGCTGCCGTGACGAGATCATTGGCCAGTTTCAGCGTCAACGTGCGCTCGCTCGTGATGTCCTGCGCGCCAGCGGCGAACGCAATCGAGCCAACTGCTATTGCACCGATTATCTTCTTCATCTTGAATTCCTCCCGGATATTGTTGGAATTTTTTATCCGTGGGACGCCGTCTCGATCGCGAAGGAAAAGGACCGCTACGAAAAGGCGCTGCAGGCCGTTCTGGCCGTGTTCGAGCGCCAAGGATTGCAATAATGCACATTGTGAAGTGGCCGCTTCGAGCCACGTGCCTCGTCAACTATCGCCAGGAGGTTGTCCATGTTCCGTCTGCCGTTGCGAATTCTGGCCTGTGTGCTGCTGGTCGCGGCCTCCTCGACCCATGCGCAGACATACCCAACCAAACCGATTCGCCTGATCTGTCCGTTCCCGCCCGGCGGTGCGGTGGATATCGCCTCGCGCGCGATTGCGGCCGAAATGTCGAAGACGATGGGACAATCGGTGATCGTCGAGAACAAGCCCGGCGCTGGTGGCAACATCGGCGGCGTGGAAGCAGCACGCTCCACACCGGATGGCTACACCATCTTCATGACCACCAGCGGCATCAACGCGATCAATCCGGCGCTGTACGCCAAGATGCCGTTCGATCCGAACAAGGACCTCGTTGCCGTGTCGGCCCTGGTGTCGCTGTCGAACGTGTTGGTGGTGAACCCCTCGGTCAAGGCCAATTCGGTCGTTGACGTGATTGCTCTCGCAAAAGCGCAACCGGGCGCGCTTACCTACGCATCGAGCGGCAACGGCACCAGCATTCACATGTCGGCTGAGATGTTCAAGTCCATGGCCAAGGTCGACATCCTGCACATTCCGTACAAGGGCAGTGCGCCGGCGGTGACCGACCTGCTCGGCGGGCAGGTGATGATGATGTTCGACAACATTCCGTCCGCGCTGCCGCATGTCAAGGCCGGCAAATTGCGCGCACTCGCCACCACCGGTGCCAAGCGTGATCCGGCGTTGCCGGACGTGCCGACCATCGCCGAGGCGGGCGTGCCCGGATACGAATCGGGCGTCTGGTTCGGGCTCATGGTGCCCGCCGGAACGCCGAAGGAATTCATTTCCCGGCTCAATGCAGAAGCCGTCAAGGGCGTACGGTCACCGGAATTCATCAGGCGCATGAGTGACATGGGCTACCTGATGATCGGCAGCACGCCGGACGAAATGACGGACATGCTGAAAGTGGAGATCGCGCGCTGGGAACCGATCGTCAAGGCGTCGGGCGCGCGGGTGGAGTAAGCGAGCCGGGGCGGACGGCGCAAGGGTTTGCCCGGCATGGCGGCGCCGGGCCGCGCGCCGCTGCGCCCCTCGCTGACGCAGGTATCCTTGGTCCATGCCCGCCGACCTGCCCCACCCGCCGCCACCCGACTCCGTGCCCGTGCTCGCGGAGCGCTACGACACGATCGCCTACGCCGCACAGGCGCATGCGCAGACGCACCCGGCGCAACTTGCCACCGTCGCCGCACTGCTGGGTTTGCAGTCGCCACCGGTCGCGACGTGTCGCGTCCTGGAAGTGGGTTGCGCCGACGGCGCCAACCTGCTGCCGATGGCGGCGTCGTTGCCGCACGCGCACTTCACCGGCTGCGACCTGTCCGCGCAAGCCATCGCCCGCGCAACGCAGGCGGCGACCGATCTCGGCCTGTCGAACGTCACGCTGTTGCAGCAGGATCTGTGCGAACTGGTCGCTGTGGATGCGGCCTACGACTACATCGTCGCGCACGGCGTGTACTCGTGGGTGCCGGCAGCCGTGCGCGATGCGCTGCTGGCACTTGCCGCGCGAAGGCTGGCGCCGAACGGCGTGATGTTCGTGAGTTACAACACGTTCCCCGGATGCCACATCCGCCAGCTGGCGTGGGAAATCCTGCATGCCCATGTGGATGCGCTGCCGACGGCGCGCGAGCGGCTCGACGCCGCGCGTGCGCTCTGCGCACTGCTGGCGCAGCCCGGCGCGACGCAGACGGAGAACGACGCCTTCCTCCGTGCGGAGTTCGCGCGGCTGGCCGCACAATCCGATAGCGCGCTGTATCACGACGACCTGGCCGTGCCGAACCAGCCATTCTGGTTTCGCGAATTCGCGGCCGCGCTCGTTCCGCACAACCTGGCCTTCCTGGGTGAGACCCGGCTCTCGATGATGACGCCGGCCGGCCTTGCACCGCAGGTCGGGTCTTTCGTGGCGGGCATGGATCGACTGGCGCGCGAGCAGTACCTCGACTACGCGCGGATGCGCCGGTTTCGGCAGTCGCTCGTGTGCCATGCCGCCGCACCTGCCATGACGACGAGCCTCGAAGCGCGCCTGGCGAAGATGCACGTCGGTGCATCCATCTCGCTGGTACGCGCGGCGGCCGAGGACAAGACCTTGCTCGCGCAAACGGCGGATGCGGCGCCGGCGGTGCGCAGCAACCGCGCACTGCTGCAATGGCTGGTCGACATGGCGCCGGGCATCGTGCCCGTGCCCGCGGCCACGGTTTGGTATTCGCAACATGCGCCCGCCGCGGAACGCTCGGCGGGGGCGCTGCTGGTCGATGCCTGCTACGCAGGCATGGTGGACCTGCATGTGCATCCACCGACGCTTGCGTCCCGGCCCTCGGCGCGACCGCGGGCCAGTACGATCGTGCGCTGGCAGGTCGCCCGTCAGGCCAGCGTCACCAACCTGCGTCACGAAACGCTGCGTATCGACGATCCGCTGGCGCGGCAACTGCTGGCGGCGCTCGACGGTACCCGCTCGGTCGACGATCTCGTTGCATTGGTTGCGGACACCTTGCCGATGGCCGAGCGTCATACGGCCACGACGCGGGTAACGACGTACCTGTCGCACTTCACGCTGCACGCGTTGCTGGACGCATAGCGCAGGCCGAGTTGCGCGGCGCGCAGGTTCACGAAATGCAGGGACGGGCGCGGTCCTGCGCGGCGGTGAATATTGGTCGCGTCCGTCCGCGTGCCCGTGCCGCGATTACTTGCGTGCGGGCTTGGCTGCCTCGGCCTTGGCCGCGCGAAACACCGGACCCCAGAGCGGATGACCGGCCTCCGCGGGTTCGAGATCGAACTGGGGATCGATGGCAAACGCCTTGCGGAATTCGTCGCGGCACGCGGGGATGCGCGACGACACGCAATCGATGAACGCAAGATACTTGTGCGCTTTCACCTGCTCGGAGCGTCCGGACAATCCGAAATTCAGTGCCGTCTGCAGCTGCCGCGCGGCGGTTTTGTAGTCGCCGTCCTCGTAACTCTTGACGCCCTTGACGAGCTCCTGCTCGGCCAGGCTCAACGCCGGTTCGGCGGGCTTTTCCCCCGCGGCGTTGGGCGCGCTGGTCGCGGAAGAATCCGGCGACGGCTTGGGCACAGCTTGCGCGCCGGTCGCGCCCGCATCCGGCGGCTTGACCGCCGGCGCACCGCAACCCGCGATGCACGCTGCTGCGAGCACGATCGATGCCGCCTTGGTGATTGCGATGCGCCGGACGCTCATTGGAATTTGTGCCGGATCCTGAAGCTGTTCTGGGTGAGGAGATCGATGGTCTCACGATAGGCGGGAAACGTCGTATTGCGGATTTCAACGACATACTTTCCCGACGCCAGCTTGATTTCGGTGAGCGGCGGCGACACGCCAACCTTCCTGCCGTTGACATAAACCTCGCCCCACGGCGCGACGGCAACACCGAGCACAGCCGTTGGCTTGGCCGGCGCGGTCACGTCGGGCTTCGCAGCAGGCAGCACCGTTGGCGGCGTTGTGGTCGGTGCCGATGCTGTTGGCATTGTCGGCGTTGCAATCGTTGGCGAAGTTGCAACCGCTGTCGGTGATGTCGCTGCTGCCGCTGCTTTGGCCGGCGTTGTGGCCGACGATGCCTTCGTGGCGGTCGATGCCGGCGCAGCTGTCGACGCTGGCATCGACGACGTCGCAGGCGGCGCCAGGTTCGCGATCTTCCCCGCGTCGCCGTTGCCGGCCTTGGCCGAAGCAGCGGCGGCGGTGGCCGCTACAGCCGATGGATCGGGCGGGGATGGGCCGGTTCCGCGCGGCCATAGCGTCACCGCGGCGAGCAACGCCAGCAGCAATGCGGGCATGGCCAACAGCGCCGGATTGTGCCACCGCGGCGATGCGGCGGCGGCGTCCGTTGGCGGGGATAGCGGAGGCGGCGCCTCGAGCATCGGCACCAGTGTCTCCGGCATGGCCGCCAGCGCGACCTCGGCGGGCATCACTGCGGACACCTCGTCGCGCACTTGGGGGGGCGCCTGCGGTATCAACTTGGATGACGGTGCGGAAATCACTCCGGGTTGCGCCGGCGCCGTCATATTGGGTGGTGCTGCGACAACCACCTCGGGCGCTGCCGGCACGGGCACAGGCGCGGGCGGCGTTACACGCCCAACCAGCTCGGCGTAGTTGCGCAGGTCGGCCGCCATCTCGCTCGCATTGCGATAGCGTTGCGCGGGATCCTTGGCCAGCGCAGTTGCAACGATGAAATCAAATGCCGGCGGAATGTTGCGATTGCGGCTGCTGGGCGCCATCGGCATCACGCTCATGATCTGGTACAGCAGCGTGTTGAGGTCGGTGCCGGCGAAGGGGGGCAACCCCGTCAGCATTTCGTAGAGCACCGCGCCGAGCGAAAAAATATCGGAGCGGCCGTCGACATGATCGCCGCGCACGCGCTCCGGTGAAATGTACTTGGGCGAGCCGAACACCGTTCCGGCCATTGTTCGCGTGCCACTCGGCATCAGCGCGATGCCGAAGTCGGTTATTTTCACCAGGCCGTTGTCGAGCACCATGATGTTGGCCGGCTTGATGTCGCGATGCACGATGCCTTTGTCGTGCGCGAACGCGAGGCCATCGGCAATCTGCGCGGCGATGTCCGCAATCCGCGCGATGGGCAGCACCGTGCCGGAATCGAGAATCTCGCGCAACGACTGCCCGCCCAGGAATTCCATCGCGATGTAGGCGACGTTGTCGCTTTCGCCGACGTCGTGGATCGTGACGATGTTGGGATGATTCAGTCCGCCAGCCGAGCGCGCTTCGCGAAAGAACCGCTGCCGGTAGGCGAGCGCCTCGGCACCGCTTTCGACGCCGATGGTCTTGAGTGCGACCAGGCGGTCGATCAGCGGATCGCGCGCTTTGTAGACGACACCCATGGCGCCGCTGCCAAGCTCCCCCAGGACCTCGTAGCGGCTGATCTGCAGCGGCAGTGCGGTTGTAGTCATTGTCGTAGGCACTTTACGCCCGTCCCGCGCGGGGCACGGCTACACCCGCCGTCGCAGCCGCGACGAATTGCCGACAATCTTCGCGTCACGGCGCAATTTCCGTTGGATTGATGGGATGCCTGCATGGGATACTTTGAACCGCGAACGCTTTCGTCCCGAATCGACCGGCTGCTGGCCGGCATCTCCTGCCCACGTCGGACCATGTCACCACTGATCATCGAAGCTGCCGGCATCACCGACGTCGGCAGTGTCCGCCAGTACAACGAGGACAGCATCGTGTTCGATGCCGAACGCGGCCTCATGGTCCTGGCCGACGGCATGGGCGGCCACCGCGCCGGCGAGGTGGCGAGCCGGATGGCCATCGAATCGTTGCTGACTACGCTGCACGACAAGGTCGCCTTGTTCAATCCGGATGACGATCCGGTTTCGCTGCGACCGGTGGTGGAACAAAGCATAATTCGCGCCAATGACGAAATCTTTGCTGCGGCGCATTCAAATCCGAATTGGCATGGGATGGGGACGACGCTTGCCGTCGCCGCGTTTCAGGGCCGCCGCGTCACCCTTGCGCATGTCGGTGACTCGCGCATCTATCGGCTTCGCTTCAACCGCCTGCAACTGCTGACCCGTGACGATTCGCTGCTGCGCGACCAGGTGGAGCTTGGCCTGATCGCGGTGGCCGATGCGGGTGGATCGCATAACCGCAACCTGGTGACCCGCGCCATCGGCATCGAGGCCAAGGTCAAGCCGCATCTGCGCGACGAGGAAATCCTGGCCGGTGATCTCTACCTCCTGTGCTCCGACGGGCTCAACGATCTCGTCGACGACAGCGACATCGAATTGATCATGAACTCGCTCAAGGTCAATCTGCCGCTGGCGGTTCACCATCTGGTGCAGGCGGCCAAGGACAATGGCGGTCACGACAATGTGTCCGCCATCGTGGTTCGCCTGCGCGAAACGGCGCCCCACGACAGGCGCGGCAGCTGGTTCGGCCGCCTGCTGGCGTGGTTCCGCGCGGGCTCGAAAGGCTGACGATGGCCAAGCTCGTCCTCAGCACCGGCGGCACCGTGGTGTTTCAGTATTTCCTGGACGATGAACGCATGGGCATCGGCCGGCGGGCGTTGAACCAGATCGTGATCGACGATCCCGCGGTCAGCCTGACGCATGCCGTCATTTTGCCGGTGGGCAACGACCACATCCTCGAAGACCTGGGCAGCGCCACCGGCACCTTCGTCAACGGCACGCGCATCGAGCGGCACATCCTGCAGCATGGCGACGTGGTCGAGTTCGGCGCGTACAACCTGCGCTACATGAATCCGCGCGCCTCCACCGAAATGGATCTCGACCGCACGATGATCTTCGCGGGACTGCAGGCGCCGGCAGCGCCTGCGTCGGACGATCCGCGCCCGTCCCCGGAAAGCCTGCGCATCCCTACCGCGCGCCCGGCGCGCGTCCGCGCGCCCAAGGGCCGCGTGGTGATCACAGCCGGTCCGCGCGCACGCAGCACGCTGGAGCTCGATCGCGTGGTCACGATGTTCGGCAAACCGGGCGTACGCATGGCGGTGGTCACGCGGCGACCGCATGGGTTTTTCATCACGCATGTCGAAGGCGACCGCTTTCCGCGTGTGAACGGCAAGCGCATCGATGCAGAACCCCGGCAACTGCGCGGCGGCGACGAGTTCGAAGTCGGCGACGAGCGCGTGGAGTTCAAGCAGGACTAGTTTGTTCCCGGGGGTTTCCCGCTGGCCACCAAGCGTTGTAAGGGCGGACGCGCGGTCCGTCAGGACGAGGCGCGGGACCGCCCCGCGTCGTCGCGCAGCAGCATCATGCGCTGCCGCTCCGCGTTGGCCAGATGCGCGCGCATTGCGCGTCGCGCGCCGGCGGCGTCCTTGTTGCGGATGGCCTCAAGCACGGCGCGGTGTTCGGCGATGTTGTCGCGCTTGCGTCCGCGGGTGACAAAAAGTTGCTCGATGCGGACATTGAGCGGCTGCCCGCCCTCCGCCCACAGCCGCTCGATCACCAGCGCCAGCGCGCTGTTGCCGCTGGCCGCGGCAATGCAGAGATGAAACTCGCGGTCCGCCGGCGAGCGCATGCGGTTGGCGCGCATGTCGGCAGCGAGGCGCTCGAAGGCGACGGCCATCGCCTTCAGCTGCGCGGGCGTGGCATGACGCGCGGCCAGCGCGGCTGCTTCGACTTCCACGAGGCGTCGCGTGCGCAGCACGTCGAACGGCGAGATTTCGGACGAGGCGCGGGCACGTGCTGCGCGGCGTGCCGGCGCCTTCGCCACATAGGCGCCCGACCCGATCCGGATCTCGACACGCCCCTGCATCTCGAGCGCACCCAGCGCTTCGCGCAGCGAACTGCGGGAAACATCAAGCGAGCGCGCCAGTTCGCGTTCCCCAGGCAACCGCTCACCGGCCTGGAACGTGCCGGCATCGATGAGGCGCGCGATCTCGGCGGCGATGCGCTGGTAGAGCCGCGGTGCGGCAATGGGCTGGATGGACACGGCATCGAAGTCTGCCGCGTCGCGCGGGCAGGGTCAAACGATACTGCGGTGGCACATTGACGAAACCGACGGCCACGCGTAGATTGGTCTGAAAAGCAGACCACTTACCGTGGCCCGCATCACCCCTCCCGTGGAGTCCCGTTGAAGGAACTGAAGACCTATCCCGAAGGCACGGCCTTCACCGGCAAGATTGGCCGCACCGCCGCCACGTCGGAAGCCGCGTGGCCGCTGCCGCAACGCGCGCGTGCCGGTGCGCCCAACGTCCTCGTGTTCCTGCTCGATGACGTCGGCTTCGCGCAATTGGGTTGCTATGGCTCGGACATCCGCACGCCCAACTTCGACCGCCTTGCCGCCGGGGGCGTGCGTTACCGCGATTTTCACACCACGGCCATCTGCTCGCCCACGCGCGCATGCCTGCTCACGGGACGCAATCATCACTCCAACGGCGTGGGCATCATCCAGGAAATGGCCACCGGTTTTCCCGGCTACAACGGCATGGTGCCGAAGGAAAACGGCTTCCTGTCGGAGATGCTGCTGGCGCAGGGCTATGCCACGCTCGGCATCGGCAAGTGGCATCTCACGCTGGCCAGTGAATACGCGTCCGGCGCCTCCAAGGCGCGCTGGCCGCTGTCGCGCGGCTTCGAGCGCTTCTACGGCTTCATCGGCGGCAAGACCAGCCAGTGGGCACCCACGCTGGTGCACGACAGTCACTACATCGATCCGCCGCGCCGGCCCGAGGAGGGTTATCACCTCAACGCGGATCTCGCCGACCACGCGATCGAATACCTGACCGACCTGCGCACGATTGCGCCGGACAAACCGTTCTTCATGTACTACTGCCTGGGCGCCGGGCACGCGCCGCATCATGTCGAGCCCGAGTGGATCGAGAAATATCGCGGCCAATTCGATCAGGGCTGGGACCAGTGGCGCGAGGAAACATTCGCACGGCAACTGGCGATGGGCATCGTCCCGCCGGGCACCAGGTTATCGCCGCGTCCGCCATGGGTGACGGCATGGGATGCATTGACCGCGGAGGCCAAGCGGCTCTACGCGCGGCAGATGGAGGTGTACGCCGCGTTCCTCGAGCAGACCGATCACCATGTCGGTCGCGTGCTCGATTTTCTCGAGCGGCTGGGCGAACTCGACAACACGCTGGTGATGCTGGCATCCGATAACGGCGCCTCTGCCGAAGGCGGTGAACACGGCTCGTTCAATGAAAACCAGTTTGCCAATCGCATCGAACCCACGATCGAGGAGAACCTGAAGCACCTCGACGAATGGGGCAGCGTGAAATCCTTTCCCAACTATTCGTGGGGCTGGGCGTGGGCCGGCAACACGCCGCTTCGGCGCTGGAAACGCTATCTGCACCAGGGCGGCATGAGCGATCCCTTGATCGTCCACTGGCCGAAGGGCATCGCCGCGCGCGGCGAGATCCGCGACCAGTACGTGCATGTGGTCGACGTCACCCCCACCATTCTCGAAGCGCTCGGCATGACCCCGCCAACGTTGCTCAATGGCGTGACGCAGCGGCCGCTGGAAGGGGTGAGCTTTGCGCACAGCTTCAACGATGCCGCTGCGCCCACGAAGAAGGAAGTGCAGTACTACGAGATGATCGCGTCGCGCGCGCTGTGGGCCGATGGCTGGAAAGCCGTGGTGGAGCAGCCGCAGGGCGATCCCCTTACCGACGAGATCCTGGCCGGGCAGAAGTGGGAGCTGTATCACGTGGCCACCGACTTCTCCGAATGCGACAACCTGGCCGACACGCATCCGGCCAAACTCGCCGAACTGATCGAGCGGTGGTGGATCGAGGCCGGCAAGTACAACGTGCTGCCGCTGGATTCACGGATGCAATTGCGGATGGGCGAACGCAAGCCCAGCACGGTGCCCACCGGCACCCGCTTCGTGTACTACCCGGGGGGCGCGCCGCAATTCGAATACACGGCGGTGAATGTCAAAAACCGGTCGCATACGATCACGGCGGAGGTGGACATTCCGCCGGGCGGAGCGGAGGGCGTGTTGCTCGCACACGGCAGCTGGTTTGCCGGCTATGCGCTGTACGTGAAGAATCGGCACCTGGTCTATGTGCACAATCATCTGGGCCTGGCCGAGTACCGCATCACCTCCACCGAAACATTGCCCACCGGCAAGCTGACGCTCAAGTTTCACTTCACGCGCACCGGCGAGCACCAGGGCGACGGCACGTTGTTCGTCGGTGACAAGGTGATCGGCAGCGGGCACATTCCGCACACGGTGCCGCATGTCATCGAGACCTCCGGCGAAGGCCTGTGTTGTGGCTATGACAGCGGCTTGCCGGTCACGGATGACTATCGCGCGCCGTTTCGCTTCACCGGGCACATCCAGCAGGTGATGGTGGATATCGGTGATGCGCCTGCCGCCGACGCCGAAGCGCAGTTGCGCACGGCGCTGACGGATCATTGAGCGATTGATGCAATCGGTAACCGCCAACCATCTGCGCTTGCGGAAATTTTCTGTAGGCGAGGCTTCAGCCTCGTGCCGCTGCCTGTAGACGAGGCTTCAGCCTCGTGCCGCGAGGCTGAAGCCTCGCCTACGAAACCCGCATCCTGTCCGCGTTTCGGAGAACGACGATGTTGAAAGAAATGCTCTGGTTATTGCTGGCAGCCGCCGCCGGTCTCGCGCCGACGGCCGCCATCGCGCAACCGTATCCGTCGAAGCCGATCAAGCTGATCGTGCCCTACCCGCCCGGCGGCAACACCGACATCGTCGCGCGCATGTACAGCCAGAAGCTTTCGGAACGCCTGGGACAGCCGGTGGTGATCGACAATCGCGGCGGCGCGGCGGGCGCCATCGGGATGGCCGTCGCGGCGAAGTCGGCCAACGACGGCTATACGCTGGTGATCGGCGACCTGGGTTCGATGGTCATCGCGCCGATCGCCAATCCCGGTGCCGGCTATACGCAGAAGGATCTCGCGCCCATCAGCCTCGTATCATCGGTGTCGATCGTCGTCTCGGCCAATCCCAAGTCACCCGACAACAATTTCGCCGACTTCCTCGCCCGCGCCAAGGCGCAGCCCGGCAAGCTTACCTACGGCACCGGTGGCGTGGGCGGGCCAGGTCACCTTGCGTTCGAGATGCTTCGCTCGATGACCGGCGTCGACATCCTGCACGTGCCGTTCAAGGGCGGCGCCCAGGCCATCACCGGCCTGCTTGGCGAACAGGTGGACATCGTCGTCGACGGCACTGCCATCGCGCAGGTGAAGGCGGGGCGACTGAAGGCCCTCGCGGTCACGGGTCCGCGCCTGCCTGCGTTGCCCGATGTGCCGGGCATTGGCGAGACGGTGAGCGGCTACGTGTTCACCAACTGGTGGGGCTTCCTTGCCCCTGCAGGCTCACCGCCCGATGCGATCAAGCGCATCAACGACGAACTGACCGCGATTGCCGCGCTGCCGGAAGTGCGCGACAAGCTGCGCGACCTGGGCCTAGCGGCGCAGAGCAGCACGCCGCCGCAATTCGGCGAGTTGATCCGCACCGAGACCGATAAGGTCGCCCGCATCGTCAAGGACGCAGGGATCAAGTTCGAGTAGGCACGCACCCGACAATCCATCTCGCGCAGGCCGCGCGCAGCGGCAAGGTACTGTACGCCTTTCCGTCGTCAAGGAAGCCCCACATGCCGAACATCCATCGCAGCAACGGCTCGAGCCTGTGGCTGCTGGCGGCGAGTGTCTGGATAGTTTCCGCTTGCGCGTTGGATGCCGACCCCGGCATGCGATCAGATCGGGACTATGCCGGGTTGGTGGACATCGGTGGCGGCCGCACGATGTACGTCGAGTGCCGCGGCGCGGGTTCGCCCACGGTCGTGTTCATTTCGGGCCTGCGCTATGCCGCCGATCAGTGGAGCATGACCGCAAATCCGTCACGCCAATCGGCCGTCGATGGGGTCGTGCAATTCACGCGCGCCTGCGTCTACGACCGGCCCGGTGTGGTCGTCGGCGGGAAAACGTTCAGCCGCAGCTCGCCCGTCATGCAGCCAATCACGACCGTGGATGCCTCGGCCGACCTGCACGCGCTGCTGGGCGCCATTGGCGAGGACAGACCCATCGTGCTTGCCGCGCACTCGTACGGCGGGCAGATCGCGCGGCTCTACACCAGCACCTATCCGCACAACGTGGCGGGCCTCGTGTTGATCGACGCGCAATCCGAGGAACTGCAGACGCTGCTCTCCCCCGAACTATTCCGGGAATTCCTGCGCCTCAATGCGCCGCAACGCGACAGCCTCGATGAATACCCCGCAATCGAACGCGCCGACTTCGAGCGCAGCTTCGCGCAGATACGCGCCGCCACGCCAATCAATCCACTGCCGCTTGTCGTGCTCTCCGCGGATCGATCGGTGGCGCCACAGATTGCAGCGGGCATTGCCAACGGGACCATTCCCGCCGACATCCTGCCGGGCTATGGCGCTGCCATCGACGCCGCGCAACCGATCGCGCAACGGCATCTCGCCGAGCTCGTGCCGGGCGCCACGCATGTCACGAACACGAACAGCGGCCATGACATCAACATCGAGCAGCCCCAGCTGGTGATCGACGGCGTTCATCAGGTTGTTGATGCGTCGCGCGCCCGCAAGCGTTGAGTTCTTCAGGACTCCGATGTCGGTCGCAGGTCCGTAGCAGCGACCGACCGCCGTTTGCAGGCTGATATATCTGGCCTTGGTGCCCAATATGCGTGCACGACTTGCACAACAGTCGTCGGGAACCGGCGACATCGCGGCAGGCCGCCCAGCAAGCATCGAGCCGTCCTCCTGACTGCGCGTCGGCGCCAGTGAACCGTTCGTCTGCTTCAGAGGCCGCGCCGGGGTCTTCCGGAACTTCGCGCAAACGCCCCGGGTCAATGTTTCGCACTTCGGGCGATCGTTGCAGCGTGCGATAGAGCTGCGCCGGCAACGATGCTCGCAAGCGTGCATCCCCGTCGGCCCGTCGCGCACTCCGATGTCCCGCGCCACGCCTCCCGCTCTCACTGGAGAACTCCACTTATGCTGCCATCGCTCGCCAGCCGTTCCGTCCGCGCCACGATCAATTCCGCATCCGGTACCGTGGTCATGATCATCGCGTTGTCGGCCACAGCTGCAGCAGCGGATGTCGGCGCAGGCTATTGGCACACCAACGGCCACCGGATCGAGGACAGCGCCAATCAGCCGATTCGCATCGCGGGCATCAACTGGTTCGGGATGGAAACGAACACGTATGCACCGCACGGGCTCTGGGCGCGCGGCTACCGCTCGATGCTCGACCAGATCAAGGCGCAGGGTTACAACACGATCCGACTGCCCTACAGCAACCAGCTGTTCGATGCCGGCAGCACGCCCAACGGCATCGACTTCGCGCAGAACGCGGATCTCGTTGGCCTCAACGGCTTGCAGATCATGGACAAGATCGTCGCGTACGCCGGCCAGATCGGCCTGCGTATCCTGCTCGACCGGCATCGTCCCGACGCCGGTGGTCAATCCGAACTCTGGTACACCGCAAGCTACGACGAAGCGCGCTGGATCCGCGACTGGACGATGCTTGCCTCGCGCTACGCGGGCAACACCACGGTGATCGGCGCCGACCTGCACAACGAGCCGCACGGCGCCGCGTGCTGGGGCTGCGGCGATACCACGCGCGACTGGCGACTTGCCGCCGAGCGTGCCGGCAACGCGATACTCGCCGTCAATCCGAACTGGCTGATCGTGGTCGAAGGCGTGGAAAGTTACGCGGGGCAGAACTACTGGTGGGGTGGCAACCTGGCCGGTGCAGGCGCCGCGCCCGTGCGGCTCAACGTCGCGAACCGGCTGGTGTATTCGCCGCACGATTATCCGGCGAGCGTCTACACACAGACGTGGTTCGCAGCACCCGACTATCCGGCCAACCTGCCGGCGCTGTGGGATGGGAAGTGGGGCTACCTGCATCGCACCAACGTGGCACCCGTGCTGCTGGGCGAGTTCGGCACCAAGCTCGAAACGGCATCCGACCAGCAATGGCTGACCACGCTCGCCAACTATCTCGGTACTGGCGTGGACGGCGTCCACTGGACCTTCTGGTCGTGGAATCCCAATTCCGGCGATACCGGCGGCATCCTCAACGCCGACTGGCAGACCATCAACCAGGCGAAGCAGGCCATGCTCGTGCCGCTGCAGTTTCCGTTGAGTGGCGCGGCGGCTCCGCCAGCGCCACCGTCACCACCATCGCCGCCGGCGCCGCCGCCTTCACCACTCGCGTGCGTCGTGAATTACACGACGACCGAGCAGTGGCAGACCGGCTTCAACACGCAGATGACGATCGCCAACGCCTCGGGTACCGCGATCAACGGCTGGCGCCTGACGTGGACGTTCGGGGGCAACCAGCGCATCGCCAATCTGTGGAATGGCACGTTCACGCAGGCAGGTACTGCCGTCACGGTCACCAACGCGCCCTACAACGCGACGATCGGTGCCGGCTCCCAGGTAGCGTTGGGGTTTGGCGCGACCTACTCCGGCACCAATGCGGCGCCTGCCAACTTCGCGCTGAACGGCGTGGCGTGCACGACGAATGCGTCGACACCGCCTACGCCACCTGCACCGCCTGCACCACCGGCGCCGCCCGCACCGCCACCGCCAAGCGCCGCCTGCGCCGTACATTACGCCGTCGGCAGCACGTGGAGCGATGGCTTCACCGCGGATGTAACGATCGTGAATCGCTCGGGCGCCGCGCTCAACAACTGGAACGTCGGCTGGACGTTTGCCGGCAATCAACGCGTGACCAATCTGTGGAACGGCGTGGCAACACAAACGGCGCAAGCGGTGAAGGTGACCAATGCGGCGTGGAACGGCAGCGTCCCCAACGGCAGCACCATTGCCTTCGGCTTCCAGGGGGCCTTCAGCGGCGCCAATACGGCGCCCACAGCCATCACGCTGAACGGTACCGTCTGCACGCCAAACTAGCGCGCCTACCCGCCGCGGCCGCCGTGCAACCCAGCACGGCGGACCGCGGCCGGTCCATCGTGCCGTGCGTGTGATCGGGATGGCCGCCCATCGCATCGAAGTATTCGCAGACGACGTGCGATCGATGGGTATGGGGGTCACTTCGGCCGGCGAGCAGCGACAGCAACGAACGACCCTGCATCGATTCGGGAACGGCCATGCCCGCGGCGTCGAGTAACGTGGGCGCCGCGTCAATCGTTTCGACGAGGGCGTTGCTGACCAGCCCACGCTCGAAGCCTTCGGGCCACGCCGGATCGGTTTCGCGGGCCAGGTACCAGTAGACGGCGCTTCGCGCGTCGCGCCGGCGACCGTCTAAGGCTCAGCCCCCACTTTCAGCGGATAGCCAGCCTCGCGCCACGCCTTCATGCCGCCGTCGAGCGCCACGGTGTACGGAAAGCCCATCTCGTGCAGCGTGGCCGCCGCCAGTGTGGAGATCTGTCCCAGTTCGCAACAGGTGAGGACGCGCCGCGTGGGGTCGGGCAGCGCCTGGTTCACACGCAGCTCGAGCTGGCCGCGCGGCAACAAGCGGGCCCCCGGTACATGACCCGCCTCGTACGCGTCGCGTTCGCGCACATCCAGCACGATCAGGTCGTCGCGCGCCGCCTCGACGTAGGCCTTCAACTCCAGCAGCGACATGAACGGCACGCGGGCCGCGGCCTCGGCCAGCAGCTGCGCGACGGCCTTGCCGCCATGCATGTTGGTGCGCAGCGCCTCGGTGATGTGCGTGGGCATCGACAGGTTCAGGTTGTTCATCAGGTCGATGAACGCGGCGCGCTCACGCACCTGCAGGCGCGGATTGGTGGCCGCTTCCTGCCCGATTGTCGAATGGGAACGGCCCTTGTAGTCGTGCGCTGGAAAGACCAGCAGCGCGGGATCGAGCTTCAGCACGCGCTCGAACAGGCTGTCGAACAGCGCGCCGGGGTCGCCCGAGGGCAGGTCGGTACGACCGGTGCCGCCGATCAGCAGCGTGTCGCCGGTGAAGACGCGGTCTTCCACCAACAGGCACATCGAATCGCGCGTGTGCCCCGGCGTGTACAGCGCCTGCAGTCGCAATTTGCCCAGCACCACCATCTCGCCGTCGCCGATGCGCATATCCACGAACGGCGCGGGACTGCCCCGATGCATCACGATGGGCACACCCAGCTTTTGCGCCAGCTGCCGCGTGGCCGAGAAGTGATCGGCGTGCGTATGCGTATCGATCACGAAGCGGATGCGCGTGCCGTTCCGCGCGGCCAGCGCGATGTAGTGATCGAACTGGCTCAACTCCGGGTCGATCAGCGCCGCGCCGCACGTTTCCTCGCAGCCCACGAGGTAGGACTGGCAGCCATTGGTGGCCACCTGCTCGAAAATCATCGGGGTCTCCTGATTCGATGCGAGAGCGCCAGCGTGACGGTGACGACGCGCATTTGCAAGGGGGCAACGGCATCGCTGCGCCAGAACCGCAGTTCTGCGCAGCGGACATCGAGGTCTCAGCGACCGCTGGCGTCGATCACCCAGTGGTCGAGCCCGGTCGGCGTGAAATGCGTCGCCTCGAATCCGGAATCGGCAAGCAGCGCCGCGAACTCGGTTTTCGTCCGTTCGAGTCCGCCGGAGCCCTGCATCATTTGCAGGTCCGAGCGCGCGGCCGACCGCTCGCCGAGTTCGCCGCGCATGCGCGCCGGCATGACCCGCTCGACCAGCATCAGGCTCGCGCCGCCTGCCATCGCGCGCCGGCAGTTGCGCAGGATGATGCGGCAATGCTCGTCGTCCCAGCTGTGCAGCACGCTTTTGAGCAGATACACATCGGCGCCGCCCGGCACCGATTCCAGAAAGCTGCCGGCAACGAGCTCGCAGCGTTGCGCCACCCCCGCGCGGGACAGATGTACCGCCGCGCCCGCGATCGCGGAGGGCAGGTCGAAGAGTGTGCCCTGCATCCGCGGATACGCAGCCAGCAGCGCCGCCAGCATTTCACCGAAGCCGCCCCCGATATCGATCACCCGGCGCACCTCCGAGAAATCGCGGACGCGCATGACGGCGATGGCGGCGAGCCGCGTCAGCTCGACCATCGCCACATTGAATATCGCCGCCGCCTCCACTTCATCATCGTTGCAGGCAGGGCCGCCAGCATCCGCCGCGCGCTGTCGCGTGCCCCGTCCGGTCCTCACGCATTCGCCAAGCTCCCCTTGCAGCGGCCAGCGATACCGGCCCCACCAGATGGCCCAGGCATGCAGCGAACAGGCCGCATCGGTGCGCAGCACCGCCCCGGTGGCGGTCAGTTCGAACGTGCCGCGGTCGCCTTCGATGCAGAGGCCGAGGCTGGCGAGCGCGCGCATCAATCGCCGCAGCGACGTGGGATGCGTTTGCGTGCGCCGGGCGAGTTCGTCGACGTGCTGCGCGCCGTGGGCAAGTTCGTCCGCGACACCCAATTCGGTCGCCGCGCATATCGCCTGCGCCATCCAGCTCGCGCTGATCATCTCGATGACCGACGCGGCGGCAGCGGGTGCATTCACGCGTCACTCCGGCTTGATGTCATTGTCGCGGGTGAACTGCTGCCACGTGATGGCATCCGCTTCGATCCGTGCAGCCAGCGCCTGCGGCGTCGACCCATGGATCTGCAGCCATTGCTGGGCCAACTGGGCGCGCAGCTCTGGCCCCTGCAGCGCCAGCGCAATCTCGCGCGCGAGTCGATCGACGATATCGCGCGGCGTCCTGGGCGGCGCCACGACGGCCTGCCAGGTGGGCACCGCGATGCTCTGCATGCCGGCCTCGGCCAGGGTTGGCACGTCGGGCGCCGCGGTGCTTCGCTGCGGCAGCAGCACGGCCAGCATGCGCAGGCGGCCGTCGGAGGTGTAGCTCAGCGCGCTGGACAGCGTCCCGATATGCATCTGCACGCGTCCCGATACCAGGTCTGGCATCACCTGCGAACCGCCCTTGTAGGGCACGCGTACCATGCTGATGCCGGCAGCCCTCATGAACTGCGTGGCCGACATGTATTCGGCCAGTGTACTCGAGGCGTAGCTGAGCTTGTCGGGGTTCGCCCGGGCGTAGGCAACGAGTTCGCCCACCGACCTGGCCGGGACGCTGGGATGCACGACCATGCAGAACGCGAATTCACCGATCATCGACACGGGTGTGAACTCGGCAAGCGACTGGAAGGGCGGCGATTTCTGCATCAGCGGCAGTGCCGCCATCGAGGCGACACTCCACAGCAATGTGTAGCCATCGGCCGGCGCGCCCAGGACGGCCTGCGCCGCGATCGCGCCATTGGCGCCCGGCCGGTTGTCGACGACGATCCGTTGTCCCAGCGACTTCTGCATCGCCTGCGCCAGCGATCGGGCCGCCGTATCCGACGCCCCGCCCGCCGCGAAGGGGACGACCAGCCTGATCGGCTTGGTCGGATACTCGGCCGCCACCGCCATCGACATGGGGGCAAGCGCCACGCACATGGAAATCAGCACAATCAGGATCTGCAAGGCCGGCTCCGGAGCTGGGGTTGTCGTTACTATAGGCACCGCTGCTGCGGCGAGGAAGATCACGCATGGCAAGCATCGTGTTAACCATGGGTTCACACACCATTGCAAGTCTGGAGGTCCCCCGTGGACAAGCTTCGCGCCCTGCAATACTTCGTCACGGCCGCCGAGGAACGCAGCTTCACCGGCGCCGCCCGCCGGCTCGAGGTCAGCGTTCCCGCCATCGCCAAGCTGGTCACCGCGCTCGAGCGCCACCTCGACGCGAGCCTGTTCGACCGCAGTGCGCAAGGCCTCGCCCTTACGGCCGACGGACAGTGCTATCTCGAATCCTGCCGCCCGCTGCTTGAGCAACTTGCCGCCGCGGATGAAGCGCTGGGCGCCGCCTCGTCACGCCCCCGCGGCACGCTGGTGATCGGCGCTCCGGCATTCCTGGCGCAGCACTGCATCGTGCCGTCGCTGCCGTGGTTCCACGCCCGCTATCCCGACATCCGCATCGACATCCGCTCCGTCGACCAGAACCCCGAAGCCAGCGCGCTCGACGTCTTGTTGGTTCTCGGCTGGCCCAGGCAGCCCGATCTCGTCCACCGGCGCATCGGACAGATGCAGCTGCTGACCTGCGCCGCGCCCGGCTACTGGGCGGCGCACGGCATGCCGCGGCACCCCCGGGACCTCAAGCGGCACCATTGCCTGCTGTTCCGCAACCCCGCCGGCACGACGCTCGACCTGTGGCAATTCCAGCGGGGCAACGAAACCGCCTCGGTCGCGGTCGGCGGCTGGCTGCTTAGCGACCACCGCGATGTCGTGCTCGACGCGGCGGTGGCGGGTGAGGGTATCGCCAGGCTGTCCGACCTGACGATCCGCCCCTATCTGCAGCGCGGGCAACTCGTACCGGCGCTGCTCGACTGGACGATGCAGGATTCACCGCCGATCAACCTGCTTTACCGCCCCAATCACCGCCGGATTGCGCGGGTGCGGCTCTTCATCGACTTCGTCACCGCGCTGTTCCGCCAACTCGAGTCCGAGCGTGATGGGGGCATCGTGCCGCGGCATCTTGCGCCACCGCCGCAGTGGCACCTGCACCGCTATGCGCATGGCTCGGCGGCTGCGCGCGCGCGTACTTGACGGATCGCAGCGCTTTACACCACGTTGAGTTCGCGCAGCGGTCGCCGTTCCAGCACGCGTGTCCAGCCGAATGACGTCAGGTCCAGCGTGCGATACGCGCCGAAGGTGACCAACTCGGACAACGCGCGCCCGATCGCCGGTGACTGTTGCAAGCCGTGACCGCTGAAGCCATTGGCGAACAGCAGGTTCTCCACCTCCGGATGCGCTCCGATGATCACGTTGTGGTCGAGCGTGTTGACGTCGTAATGTCCCGCCCAAGCGCTGATCATGCGCGCCGCTTCAAAGGCCGGCACGCGCGCGGCCAGCGCGGGCCACAGCACGTCGTCCCATAAAGCGTAGGGCACGTCGAAGTCGGTGCCCGGCGGATCCTCGCTTTCAGGTGGCGCAATACCGCAGATGAAGCCGGCGCCCTCGGGCCGGAAATACAGTCCGCTGGGGTCGATCACCAACGGGCAGCCTGGCAATACGGCCGGACTGCGAAAATGGAAGACGCTGCGCTTGCGCGGTTCGACCGGCAGCACGATACCGGCGGCATGCGCGATGATGGCCGCACTCGTGCCTGCGGCGTTGATGACGGTGCCGCAATCGATCGCCGTGCCGTCATCCAGCAACACCCGCGAGACGCAACGGCCGTGTCGCTCGAATCCAGCCACCGCCGCTTCGCGATAGGTGGCGCCCAGTGCGATTGCCTTGCGGCGAAAGCCGTGCATCAGCGCATGGGCGTCGAGCCAGCCTTCACCGGAGAGGCCGAGCGCACCGGCGGCGAGGTCGGCCGTGGCCAGCCACGGAAAGCGCGCGCTCAATGCGGCGGCATCCAGCCATGCAATGTCGGCGCCCTCGGCGCGCTGCACGCGGTGATTGCTGGCCAGCACCGCCTGCCCCGTCGGCGTGGCAAGAAACAGGTAACCCGCTTCGTGCAAGCCGATGGCCGGCACGTCGCCATCCACCGCGAGATGCTCGTCCACCCGGCGCAGGAAGGCCGTACCGAACATCGACATGCGGATGTTCTCCGGCGTCGAGAACTGGTGCCGGATCGACGCCGCCGAGCGCGTGGTGGCGCAGTTGGCATAGCTGAAGTCGCGCTCCACCACCAGCACGCTGCCGTTGAACGCCCGCTCCGCACCCAGGAAATATGCAGCGGCACTGCCCGTGACCGCGCCACCGACAATCACGACATCGAAATGCGGATTCATGCCGCCAGTGTTTCACGATTGGCGGGAATCCTTCAAACGCACGGGAGCGACGGGCTGGGCATGAACCGAAGCGCCCCCACGAGCGGTCGCGGCTCCGCCTGCTCAGGCCGGCGGCGCCGGTCGCCGGGTGTGAATTTTCCGTGCTGTCGCCCCGCGATCCTCCGGCGCGCAACGGGGACCACGTGCCTAGTATCGACAGCGTCGACGGTGAATCCTGCGCATCGGCAGGCCCGCCGCCAATACAGGCCCATGATGAACAGATCGCCACGCCATCGCTGGATCGCCTTCGTTGCCGGCTTCGCCGCGATGTTCTTCGTCACGTCCGCGCTGGCGCAAACGCCCGCCCCTGCGCGCGCCGAACGCGCCGATGCCGCGACGGCACTGGCCGAGCGGCACGTCGCGCTGGCCGATGAACTGGCGCGCAGCCCCTTCGGCCTGCCGCTGGTCGTGCGTTCGCGCGACGAGGGTGCGCTGGCCGAAGGCGAAGTCGTCGGTCTGGTACCGTACCCCTATGTCGCGTTCGCCGCTGCGTTCGCCTCGCCGCGCGCGTTCTGCGACGTCGCCGTGCTGCATCCCAACGTGAAAGGCTGCACGCCCACGCGCGTCGATGGCGAGGACCGGGTGACGCTCTACGCCGGGCGCAAGCACTACGAGCCCACCGGCAGCGCGTTCGTGCAGGAGTTCGTCGCCACCGTGCCGCAGGTCAGCGACCACTACCTGCGCATCACGATGCGCGCGCCGGACGGACCGCTGGATACGCGCGATTACGTGTTCACACTCGAAGCCATGCCCGCCGGCGACGCGACCTTCATCGCAGTCCGCTACGCGTATCGCTCGTCGTTTGCGAGCCGCGCGCTCACGGCAGGCTATCTCGCCACCGCTGGCAGCGGCAAGACCGGATTCTCGCGCAACGATTCCGGTGAACCGGCGCGCGGCGTGCGCGGCGTGGTGGAACGCAATGCGATGCGTCACTACCTGGCGTTGCTGGCCGTACTGGATACGGCGACGGGGCCCGAAGCGGGTCGTACAGCGGCGCGGCTCGACCGCTACTACTCGCTCACCGATCGCTTTGCCACGCAACTGCGCGAATTCGAGCGCACCGAATATGTGGCGATCAAGACGCGCGAATTTGCGGAACAGCGCACGCGTGATGCGGCCCGTGGCTCCTGAGCGACTACTTCGGCATGAACTGCGTCTGCAGGAACCCGTTGGACTGCATGTAGCTGACCAGCAGGTTGGCGTACCCCGGCGCCTGTCCCGCGAAATCGGTGGGGTCATAGGTCTTGGGGTCGTAGGTGAAGATGGGGTTCATGCTGTTCGCGGCAAACAACGTCGTGTAGATGGTGGCCACCTGATACGTGCCGCCGGGGCCGCCGTAGATGGCCGGCGTGGGCGTGGCGACATTCAGCGACGGATACGGATTCTGCAGGCCGGTGTCGCGCGTCTCGAATCCTGCCATCCGCGTGATCATCACGCCGTCCGCGCCGGAACGCGCGACGGCAGCGGCGATGATGCGGTCATCCGGCGTGACATCGGGCGGAATGAATTGATAGCCCGGCACCGCCTGCCCGCCCGCGGCAAGTATCTGCCCGACCATCATGTCTTCGAAGCCGCGATGATCGTTCAGGCTCGTTGACGACAGGCCGATCACGAACACTTTCTGCAGCGGCCCGCCAGTGTAGCTGGTGTCGCGCCAGACCTTGCGTTCGCCCGAGGGCGTGGCGCAACCCGCGAGCAACAGCGATGCGACGAGGGCAAGCAACAATGTTGTAAGTCGAACCTGCA
>JANMCS010000281.1:0-16123 GCA_031361405.1 Betaproteobacteria bacterium | reverse complement strand
GCGGCGGTGATCGTCCCGTCCTTGCTGAACGCGGGCTTCAGGTTCGGAATCTTGTCGGGGGCTGCCTTCGCTGGCTGCTCGTCGTTGGCAATGACAACCTCGCCCTTGCGCCCCTTGACGGTCACCGGTGCGATTTCCCAGCCGAACGTACCGTCGGTGTTCGCGCCGAGCGCACGCGACAGCGACGTCAGAGCGAAGTGATCCTGCTCCTCGCGCGTGAACGCATATTTCGCCGCGCAATCCTCGGCGAAGCTGCCCATCAGGCGACCCTTGTCATACGCATCCTCGAGCCCGTCGAGAAACATGTGATCGAACACCTGTTGGTGCCCCATCCGGTAACCGGTGCGCGCCTTCGGCATCAGGTACGGGGCATTGCTCATGCTTTCCATACCGCCGGCCACCATGGCCTTTGCCGATCCCGCGAGCAGCGCGTCATGCGCAAGAATCGTGGCCTCCATCGCCGAGCCGCACATCTTGTTGACGGTGGTGCACCCGGTGGACAGCGGCAACCCCGCCTTCAGCGATGCCTGCCGCGCCGGTGCCTGGCCCTGCCCGGCCGGCAGCACGCAACCGAAGATCACCTTGTCGATGTCTTCGGGCGCAACACCCGCGCGCTCGACCGCGGCCTTGATCGCAACCGCGCCGAGGTCGCTGGCCGCGAGCGCCGCGAAGTCGCCCTGAAAGCCGCCCATGGGCGTACGCGCTGCACCTACAATCACCACGGGATCGATGTTCATCGCCAAAGCGTTCCTACTTCGTTTCGTTGAAAAGTTCGCGACCGATCAGCATGCGGCGAATCTCCGACGTGCCTGCCCCGATCTCGTACAGCTTCGCGTCGCGCCATAGCCGGCCGGTCGGATATTCGTTGACATAGCCGTTGCCGCCCAACGCCTGAATCGCCTCGCCCGCCATCCACGTGGCCTTTTCTGCCGCATAGAGAATGGCCCCGGCCGCATCCTTGCGGGTGGTCTCACCGCGGTCGCACGCCTGCGCCACCGCGTACACATAAGCCTTGCAGGCCATCATCGTCGAATACATGTCGGCAACCTTGCCCTGCATCAGCTGGAATTCGCCGATGGGCTGGCCGAACTGCGAGCGCTCGTGCACGTACGGCAGCACCGCGTCCATGCACGCGGCCATGATGCCGATCGGCCCTGCCGCCAGCACGGCGCGTTCGTAGTCGAGGCCGCTCATCAGCACGTTCACCCCGCGCCCCTCGGCGCCGAGGATGTTGTCCGCCGGCACCGCGCAATCGGCAAACACCAGTTCGCAGGTGTTCGAGCCGCGCATGCCCAGCTTGTCGAGTTTCTGCGCCGTGGTGAAGCCCGCCATGCCCTTCTCGATCAGGAAGGCGGTGATACCCTTCGGCCCGGCCTGCGGATCGGATTTCGCGTAGACCACCAGCGTGTCCGCGTCGGGCCCGTTGGTGATCCACATCTTGTTGCCGTTGAGCACGAAGTGATCGCCACGCCGGTCGGCGCGCAGGCGCATCGACACGACATCGGACCCCGCCCCCGGCTCGCTCATCGCGAGCGCGCCCACGTGCTCGCCGCTGATCAGCTTAGGCAGGTAACGCCGCTTCTGCGTCTCGCTGCCATTGCGGCGGATCTGGTTCACGCACAGGTTCGAATGCGCGCCGTACGACAACCCCACCGAGGCCGACGCGCGCGAGATTTCCTCCATCGCCACGCAATGGGCGAGGTAACCCATGCCGGTGCCGCCGTACGCCTCGTCGACGGTGATGCCCAGCAGTCCCAGGTCGCCCATCTTGCGCCAGAGGTCCGGCGGAAATTGGTTGGTCGCGTCGATGGCGGCCGCGCGCGGCGCGATTTCGGCGGCGGCAAATTGCTGCACGGTTGCGCGCAGCATGTCGATCATTTCGCCGTGGTGAAAGGACAACGACGGAAAGTTGAGCATGGGCGCCTTGGCAGGGTTGACGTGTATGGCGTTGGCTGGAACGTTGCGGGCCGGCGACCCGTCAGAGGTCGGGCTTGCCGTGCATCACCATCAGCGTCTGCTGCATGATGGCCACCAGTGTGCGCTGCCCATTGCGGATTCCATGCACTTCGCCGCGGGTGATCACCAGCGTGCGCCCCGGGCGCACGACATGGCCCTCGGCCACGAGCAATTCACCCTCGGCAGGCGCCACCAGGTTCAGCTTGAACTCGACAGTGAGCACCGAACTGCCCGCGGGAAACAGCGTGAAGCCAGCGAAGCCGCCGGCGGTATCGATGATCAGACTCACGATGCCGGCATGCACGTAACCATGCTGCTGCGTCAACTCGGCGCGCGGCACCAGCGAAATCGCGCAAAAGCCCGGCGTCAGCGTATCGAGGGCGGCGCCCACCAGGCGCATCGCCCCCTGGCGCGCAAAGCTCGCCTGCCCCTTGGCGACATAATCGGGATCCTTCGGCTGGAAGGAGGTAGCGGCCATCACAAGCAGGCTCCTGGGTGGCTAACGGCGGGCAATGCTTGCCGCCAGCGCCATTTTGTATTACGTTTACGTAAACGTCAATTACCCGCCGGCTTTTTCGGCTCGTCCTTCAGCCGCCTGCGGCACTCGCGCTCGATGCCGTCGACCTCGGCCAGCACGGCGTCGATGTCTTCCCGCTGTTGCAGCAGTCGCTGGCGGCGTTCAGCCAGCATGGCGATGAACATCGCAAGCTGCGCCCGCTCATTGCGGCCAACTTCGTAGAGATCGAGCAGTTCGCGTATCTCGGACAGCGCCAGACCCAGGCGCTTGCCGCGCAGGATGAGCTTCAGGCGGACGCGTTCGCGCTCGCGGTACACCCGCGAACGGCCCCGCCGTTCCGGCGCGAGCATGCCCTCGTCCTCGTAGAAGCGGATGGCGCGCGTGGTCAGCGCGAACTCGTGCGCGAGGTCGGAGATGGTGTAGGTGGTCTCGCGGTCGGAAACCACCGCGGGTACCTTGCGGGAGGACGGGAGCATGCGGCGGATAAGCGATGTATGCAGCGAAGATCGAAGACCAAGATAACATACCGGGTTGCCCCAAATTAAGCCATGAACGCGCCACACTCTCCCACTCTCGACCACCCGTTCGCGGTTCCGCCTGCCGCGGGCACAGTGACCGAAGTCGCGCCTGGCATCCTGTGGCTGCGCATGCCGCTGCCGTTCGCGCTTGATCACATCAATCTGTGGCTGCTGGCCGAGGACGATGGCTGGACCCTGGTCGACTGCGGCATCGGCAACGCGGCGACGCGCGCGCTGTGGACCACGCACTTCAGCTCGACGATGCGCGGGCTGCCGCTGCGGCACATCGTCGCCACGCACTGCCATCCCGATCACCTCGGCAATGCGGAGTGGCTGGCCACGCACTTCGGCTGCCGCGTGTCCATGACGTTGGGCGAATTCCTCGCTGCGCACGCACTGATCGACGCACGTGCGGCGCACTCGCCGGCCGCAACACTGGAATTGTTTCGTGCGCATGGCATGAGCGATGCGGATGTGGCGGCCCTCGGGCAACGCGGCAACCACTACGCCGCGCTGGTTCCCACCGCGCCGGCAAGCTTCGACCGGATCATTCCCGGTGATGTCGTCACCGCGGGCAATACCACCTGGTCGACCATCTTCGGCTATGGCCATTCATCCGAACACGCCGCGTTGTACTCGGCCACGCGCGGCGTCCTGATTGCCGGCGACATGTTGCTGCCCAGGATCAGCACCAACGTGAGCGTATGGCCATCCGATCCGGAAGGTGACCCGCTCGGCCGCTTCCTCGCGTCGATCGCGGGCTTCCTGCCGCTGCCCGCCGATACGTTGGTGCTGCCGTCGCACGGCCTGCCGTTTCGCGGCATCGCGTTGCGCGTCGCGCAGCTGCAGGCCCACCATGACGCGCGCCTGGCTGAACTCGAAGCCGCCATTGCCGCGGCTGCGGGGCCGGTCACTGCCACGCAGATGATCCCGGTGCTGTTTCGCCGCGAGCTCGACCTGCAGCAGCGCTTCTTCGCCATCGGCGAGGCCATCGCGCACCTCAACTACCTGTGGCAGCGCAAGCGCTTGCGGCGCACGTTGTCCGCCGCAGGCATCCTGCACTTTGCAGCCTGACCGTATTCCCGCCGCAGCTCAACCGCACTTCAAGAGAACAAACATGGCCACCACGAATCCCGCGACTGCCGCGTCCTCCATCGATCCCGCCGCGCTGGCCGAATCCCTCGCTTCCGCGGCGGAAAAGAGCGGCAAACTGATCGGCGAATTCGCCGCCCGCAATGCACGCAACGGCGCCACGCTGCCCACCGACGAGCTGGGCCTCGGCAAGGCGTTCATGGAGCTGGCCGCGCAGATGCTCGCCAATCCCGCCAAGATGGCAGCGTCGAACCTCAACCTGTGGTGGGACTACATGAGCCTGTGGCAAGGCTCGATGCTGCGGATGATGGGAACCCCGACCGAACCGGTGATGGTGCCGGCGAAGGGCGACAAGCGGTTCAAGCACGAGGATTGGCACGAGCACTTCCTGTTCGACTACATCAAGCAGAGCTACCTCATCACCGCGCGCTGGATGCACGACCAGGTCGCGACCGTGGATGGCCTGGACGAGCAGACGCAGAGGAAGGTCGACTTCTTCACGCGGCAATACATCGATGCGCTGGCGCCGTCCAATTTCGCGCTGACCAACCCCGAGGTGTTCCGCGAGACGGTGGCGTCGGGTGGTCAGAACCTGGTGAAGGGTCTCAACAACCTGCTCGATGACATCGAGCGTGGGGGTGGCCAGCTCAAGATCTCGATGACCGATTCCAAGGCCTTCGAGCTGGGCGTGAACATCGCCACCACGCCGGGCAAGGTCGTGTTCCAGACCGAGCTCATGCAATTGATCCAGTACGAGCCGACGACCAAGAAGGCGTGGAAGCGGCCGCTGCTGGTGGTTCCGCCGTGGATCAACAAGTACTACATCCTCGACCTGCGCGAAAAGAATTCGATGTTGCGCTGGGCCGCCAACGAAGGCATGACCGTGTTCATCATCTCGTGGGTGAACCCCGACGCGAAGCTCGCGCACAAGAACTTCGAGGACTACCTGACCGAAGGCACGTTGGCGGCGCTCGACGCCATCGAAAAAGCCACCGGCGAGGAAGAGGTCAACGCGATCGGTTATTGCCTCGGCGGCACGCTGCTCGCGGCCACGATGGGCTACCTGGCCGCGCACAAGAAGAAGCGCATCGCCAGCGCCACCTTCATGGCCTCGCTGCTCGACTTCACGTCCGCCGGCGAACTCGAGGTGTTCATCGACGAGGCGCAGGTGTCCGCCCTCGAGAAGAAGATGAACGAGCGCGGCTATCTCGAAGGCAGCGAGATGGCCACGACCTTCAACATGCTGCGCGCCAACGACCTCATCTGGTCGTTCGTGATCAACAACTACCTGCTCGGACGCGATCCGTTTCCGTTCGACCTGCTGCACTGGAACTGCGATTCGACGCGGATGCCCGCCGCGATGCACAGCTTCTACCTGCGCAACATGTACATGCACAACCTGTTGCGCGTGCCGGGTGGCCTCGAACTGGTGGGCACGAAGATCGACCTGTCGAAAGTCAGCACGCCCACCTATTTCGTGTCGGCAATCGAGGACCATATCGCACCGTGGAAGACCACGTATGCCGGGCCGTCGGTCCTGCCGGGCAAGTCGCGCTTCGTGCTGTCGGGATCGGGCCACATCGCGGGCATGGTCAACCCGCCGGCCGCCAATAAATACGGCTTCTGGACCAACGACAAGCTACCCGAGACGCCGGAAGCCTGGTTCGACGGGGCCAAGCAGCACGACGGTTCATGGTGGACCGACTGGCGCAAATGGGTCGAGCCGTACCTCGGCCGCGAAGTCCCCGCCCGCGTGCCGGGCAAGGGCAAGCTCAAGGTGCTGGAAGCCGCGCCGGGCAGTTACGCGCGTACCCGCGTCGACGGCAAGTAGGCGCTACCGCGGCGCCGCTTTGTCGGTGTCGACCTTGTCGGGTCGCGGCCGATCGGCACGCTGCAGGTTGGGCGCGGCCGGCGGAGCCGCACCACTGGGTGCAGGCCCCGGCGCCGCCTGCGGCACCGGTGACGGCGCGGGACGCACCACCTGCGGCGCCGGCACCGCAACCGGTGCCTGCCGGGTCACCGGCGGCAGCGACGGTGCCGCCGGTAGCGGCGGCGGCGCGACGGAGGAAGGCGGAAGCGACGGCGACGACGGCCGGATAGGCGCGCGCTGCAGCGACGGCTGCGCGGGCGCCACCGCCGACGGCTGGACGGCGGCAGGCAATGGGATGCCTGCCGGGGAGACGGCCTGTGCCGAGCCCGACCGCTCGAAGCCACGGACATCGACTCCATCGCCACGCCCGCCGGTGGCAGGCACGGGCACGGCCACGGCATTGTTGGCGGATGGTGACGCGGGCACCGGACGCGACGCCGGCGGCGCCGCGTTGAGCATGCCGGCAGCGGCGCCGGGCAGCGGCCGGGCGGCCGGAGGCACTGCCGTGGTGACTCCGCCCGCGCCGGGCAACGATCCAGCGCCGTCGGCAGGCGCCCGGCCAGTCCGGTAGAAATTCGATGCCGGCGGCGGCAGCGCCCCGCCTGGCACGCTGGTGACGGGAATGCGTCCCAGGTCGCTGCGCACAAGCGGTGCCGTGGTCAGCAGCGGCGCCTGCGCGACCAGCCCCCCGGACACGGCCACCATGTTCTGCGCCACGGGCTTGCGCGAGCCGAAGGCGTTGGCAGGCATCGCCGTCATGCCTCCGGGCGCGTTGATGTTGACGAAGCGCGACGGCGGTGCCGACGGCCGCACCGACACGTCGACGGCATAGGGACGGTTGTAGCGTTCCCAGCAACCATTGGAACACCGGCCCCACCACGGGCGCAGCGGCTCGCCCCACGCCAGCGGCACCCAGCCGTAGACCGGGGCGCCGGCAGACACCGAGAAACTCCACGCCGCGCCGCCCGTCCAGCCGACCAGTGCCGGCGCCCAATACGGCCGCACCACATAGGCGCCCGGCGTCCAGCCCCAGCGGCCACTGACGAACGCCCAGCGGCCGTAGTGGAACGGCGCATAACCCCACGGCGCATAGTCGACCCACGTCGGCCCCCAGCCGCCCACCTGCGCCCAATAGCCATTGCGATAGGGCGCCCATTCCGACGCGACGTCGGTCGGGTACCAGATCGCGCCGACTTCGGGGGCTTGCGTCCACGTGCCATGTTCGTCGAGATCGGCCCAGCCGACCATTTCGCGCGACACGTAGTTGTTGGGGCGCGTGCGCTCGTAGCGACGGTCGCGACCGATGACCCACGAATCGAAGCCGTCGATGCCCACGCCGTTACGCACCACCGCAAAGCGCGGATCCGCACCCTGGACTTCGGCTGTCTGGCCGGGGAGCACCTGCTGGATGCCGGCTGGCGTCAACATGGTCCCCTCGCCCTCGCGCACGACCAGCGTGGTCAACAGGCGATCGTCGCTGACGTCGATCCGATACAGCCCCGGGCGGGTAAGCACGATCTGGACATTGGGCGTGTCCACCCGCGCGATCTCGCCCGCATCGAGGACGCGAATGCGCACGCTGACCCGCCCTTGCGCGACAAACAGCGCGAACTGGCGATCGTCGAGGCGCGACAGGTGCAGGTTGGTATTGCCGGCGAGGCGAAACTGGCCGGCGCCGAAATCGACCTCGGCGCGGCCATCGTTGCCGACCCAGAGATTGTCGCCGCCGGTCACCGGGTAATTGAGTCCGATCGGGACCCACTGGTCCGGCGCATCCGACGGCGACAGGAACAAGTCGCCCGCCACTTCTGCTACCCGGCCCACGCGTCCTGGCAGGTCGTCGTCGGGTTGCGCCTGCGCCGGCACGGCCACGATCAGCATGGCGAGCGCCAGCAGGACGCTCGTCACCAGTCCCCGGGCCACGGAATTGGCGCCGGTTCGAGGACGTGCCGGCCGGGCGACGGAACGGTTCATGGAATCCTCATTGTCACTTCATACGACAACGCAGCGGTGGCGGGGTTCGTTGACCACGTCTGCCCCGGGCGTGGCCATCCAAAGTGGATTAGAATCCTCGCTTGAAATCGAGCCGACATGAAGCTCGAGCATCATCGCACCCAACTCACGAGGAGACTTCAACATGCGGAGATTTCGTCCGTCGCTGGTCGCCGGCGCACTCGCGCTGGCGCTCGCGGCAGGTTCTGCCAGCGCCCAATTTTCCGGTACGTTCACCTTCGGCGACAGTATTAGCGACGCCGGGCAATACGGGTCGCGCTTCACGACCAATCCCGGGCTCACCGCCGCGATGTACGTCAGCCAGGCATACGGCATCACATCGACGCCGTCGTTCCAGGGCGGCAACAACTATGCGCAGGGTGACGCGCGCGTTAACAGCCCGACGCCAGTGGTGCGACCTGGCTTTACGATCTACTCGGTTGCGGAGCAGGTGTCGCAACTCATCGCCAAGGGCCCGTTGAATTCGAATGCGCTGTACCAGATCCAGGGCGGTGGCAATGACTTCCTCGTTCTGTTCGCGCAGTTGAGCGCCGGCCTGATCACCCAGGCGCAGCTGCAGGCGGGTATGGCGCAAGCCGCGATCGATCTCGCCGCGCAGGCAGCTCGCCTTCGTGCGGCCGGCGCCCAGTACATCGTCGTGCAGAACCTTCCCGATCTCGGCAAGACGCCATTCGCCGCGTCGGTGGGCGCGCAGGCTCCGGCCACCGCAATCTCCAATTTTTTCAATTCGACGCTCAACGCGGCGATCGGCGCGGCAGGTCTGCCGGTCATCCAGTTCAACACGTCGGCGCTGGTGAACGAAATCATCGCCAAGCCGTCGCTCTACGGCTTCGTCAACACCACCGTTCCTGTCTGCACCACGGCGAGCGCGCTGCAGTGCACGCCGGCCACGTTGCGCGATCCCACCGGCAACCTGACGTGGGTGTTCGCCGACAGCGTCCACCCGACCACCGGTGCCGACATCGTGCTGTCGCAGGCCATCATCTCGATGATCACCGGCCCGCAGCAGATGGCGGCGCTCGGCGAGGCACCGCTGGCCGTCGAACGCGCCAACTGGCGCGCGCTCGACAGCCGGATGATGTCGGCGATCAATGCGCCCGGCGGACCGGAGAAATTCCAGGCCTGGGCCGCGTACGACTACGCCGAAGATGACATCTTCGGCACCGGCGTTTCCGGCACCGGCAAGGTCAGCACGATCTCGGTCGGCGGCGACATGCGGGTATCCGAGCGCATGCTCGCGGGCGTCCAGTTTGCGTACTCGGAGCTCAAGGGCGACTTCGGCAACAGCACCGGCGACTTCAAGCTGCGCGAACCGACGCTGACGTTCTACGGCGGCTACGGCGAAGGCCCGTGGTATGCAGGAGCGACGCTGGGCCTGGGCGCGCTCGACTACAGCACCAATCGCAATATCGCGCTGGGTGCCACCACGCGTACCGAATCGGGCACCACCAAGGGCTACCACCTCACTGCGCGCCTGCTCGGCGGCTACTGGTTCAAGTACCGGGACTGGAACCACGGTCCGTTTGCCAAGCTGACCTGGGAAAAAATTGTCGTCCGGCAGTTTGCCGAAAACGGCAGCGACAGCACAGCGCTCGACTTCAACCAGCAGAACAACGATGCGCTGCTGTCCAGCCTCGGCTGGCAGGTGACCGGCAACGTGAGCGGCTTCCGGCCGTTCGCACGCGCCACCTGGGAATACAACTTCAAGAATGACATCCGGCAGGTCGGCGCTCGTCCCGTGAGCAGCAACGGTTACTACACGGTTCCCGGCTTCCAGCAGGATGACAACTGGTGGTTGTTCGACCTCGGCGTAGCCCGCGACTTCGGCAAGGTCACCGGCTTCATCGCCGGCAATGCCTCGGCCGGCAAAGGCGATGGCGATTTCTGGGCCGTCACGGTGGGCCTGCGCGTGCCGCTCTGAAAAGCATCAGGTCAGCACGTCGAACGAGGGCTGCCGGCAACGGCAGCCCTTTTTCATTGCCGGCCCTTCATCCGCACCGGCGGGGTGTTCGGCGCGCGCCGCGCGCGATATTCGCGCGTATGTTCGATGACGCACAGAGTTTCGTCCGGCGTCCGGCGACCATGTTCATCCCATCGACCGGAAAAAAGGTACCACATCGTGCGCTGCGCAAATTCCATCCGGAAGGCATTGCGGTACCCCTATGCCTTGACAAGCATCGCCTTGGCGACATTGCTGTTCATGGCCGCACCGGCATCCGCCCAGATCAATCTGGGCACTGCAGGCAATTTCGGGGTACTGGCAGGCTCGGCCGTGACCAACACTGGATCGAGCGTCATCGGCGCCGATCTCGGCGTCAGCCCGGGCAGTGCAGTTACGGGTTTTCCCCCCGGCGTCGTGACACCCCCTGGCACCATTCACTCGGCCGATGCGACCGCCGCACAGGCGCAGATCGATCTCACCACCGCCTACACCACCGCCGCCGCGATGCCGACACTCGTCAACCTGACGGGGACGGACCTGGGCGGCCTCACGCTCACGCCGGGTGTCTATGGCTTCGCATCATCGGCGCAACTGACCGGAACCCTTACGCTCGACGCGCTGGGCAATCCCTCCGCGGTGTTCGTATTCAAAATGGGGAGCACCCTGACCACCGCCAGCGGTTCCTCGGTCAAGGTGATCAACGGCGGTACCAGTTGCAATGTTTTCTGGCAGATCGGCAGTTCGGCAACGTTCGGCACCACCACCACGTTTGCCGGCAACGTCCTTGCGCTCGGGAGCATCACGCTCAATACGGGCGTCAATCTTGGCGGTCGCGCGTTGGCCCGCAACGGCGCGGTGACCCTTGCCGGCAACAATGTCTCCGCCTGCGGCGTGCAGGCCATTTGCCCCGTCATCTCGATCAGTCCGGCGGCGTTACCGGGCGGTAGCGTCGGGGCGTCCTACAACCAGACGGTTTCCGCATCGGGGGGCGTGGCGCCCTATTTTTACAGTGTCGTGGGCGGCGTGCTGCCCGCCGGCCTCTCGCTCAATTCCGCCACCGGCGCGATCACCGGCACGCTGACCACGGCAGGCACCTTCAATTTCACGATCCAGGGCACCGATGCCAACGGCTGTCCGGGCACCCGCCCCTACGTCATCGTGGTCACGGCGGTAATCTGTCCCGCCATCGTCCTCAACCCGGCGTCGCTGCCGGGCGCATTCATCGGCGTCCCCTACAGCCAGTCGATCTCGGCCACCGGTGGCGTGGCGCCCTACATCTACGCCGTCGTCAGCGGCGCGTTGCCCACTGGCCTTGTGCTGAATCCCGCCACCGGTGCGATCACGGGTACGCCAACCGGTGCCGGCACCTTCAATTTCACGATCCGCGGCACGGACGCCAACGGGTGTCCAGGCCAGTTGAGCTATGCCCTGACGGTGGCCATCGTGCCGGTGACAGCGGACATCCCCACGCTGTCCCAGTGGGGCCTGATCATCCTGATGATGCTGGCTGCGCTGATTGCAATGGTCAGGCTGCGCAGGATCTAGAGACAGCATTCCCGTTCGTTGGCACGGGCCTTCAGGCAGCGGCCGCCACGATCCCCACCCGGGGCCGTGGCGATCCTGCCGCCGACGGCGTGGCAGGCATTGCCTGCTGCCGTTCAACGGATCTCATGACGTCGCCACTGCGCCAACGCGCGCAATCCGGATGCAGCACGCGCGCCATACCACGACGTCCATTCACCATCGACCAGCACAACCGGCTTGCCGGTGGCCGCCGCCACGTCGCGCCGGTCGCGTTCGCGAAAGGCATACGGCTCGCTCGACAACAGGATCCGGTCCGCCTCGCGCCACGCAGCGTCGTCGGCGCTGACCACGGGATATCGCTGCGCCGCGGTGGCAGGAACGACGTCGAGCCCCGCCGCGGCCAGCGTCGCGCCGACATAGGTGGCACGCGTCACCGTCATCCACGGGTCTTTCCAGATGAGGTACAGGATGCGCTCGCGGGGCAGTGAGGCGGCCATCGTCCGCGCTTCGGCGAGCGCGTCGGTCAACGCGGCGGACAGGACCGTGGCCTCGCGTTCGCGGTCGAAGATCGCGCCAAACAGCGCGAAAAGGCGCAGATTGTCCGCGGGCGTTGCCGGATGCGTCACCACGATGTGGGGCACGAACGCGCGCGCGGCATCCACCACTTCGCGTCGGTTCTCGTCGACATTCACGATGAGATGCGTTGGCGCCAGCGCCCGCAGCCGTGCCAGATCCGGGTCCTTGGTCCCGCCGACTTTCGGAACCTGCCGCACTGCCGGCGCCGGATGCACGCAGAAACCGGTACGCGCCACGACCTGCGCGCCGAGGTCGAGCGCAAACAACAACTCGGTGAGACTGGGGACGAGGCAGGCAATGCGCGCCGCAACCGCGGGCGCGTGCGCCACGTCCGCCCAGTCGACATTGGCGCCCGGGCGGCTCAATCGACGTGGCGCGGCTTGCGCTTGCGTCCCGCCAGCACCCGATCGTACAGCGGTCGCGGCAGCACGCGCAGCAGGTGCCCCAGCCACGCCACCTGCCACGGCAATGTATAGAAACGCTGCCGCCTTGCAATGGCGCGGGCCATCAGCCGAGCCGCGCGATCGGGCTGCATGATGAACGGCATCCGGTAGGGATTTCTCGCGGTCAACGGCGTGACGACAAAGCCCGGGCACAGCGTGACCACCGCGACACCGCTGCCATGCAACTCGACACGCAGGCTTTCCAGGCACGAAATGGCGGCGGCTTTCGATGCCGAGTACGCGGCCGCGCCAGGCAGCCCGCGAAATCCGGCGACGCTGGCCACACCGGCCAGGATGCCGCGCCGTTCTCGGCGCATCGTGGCGACGAAGGGCGCAAACGTATTGACCATGCCCATCACGTTGGTGTCGAACACGATGCGGAATGCCGGCAGGTCTTCGGGGGCCTCAGTCAGTGTTCCGCGCGAGACGCCGGCGTTGGCGATGACGATGTCCGGCGTGCCGAAGCGTTCGCAAAAATCGGCGCCCGCGGCGGCCAGCAACTGGGCATCGCGCACATCGCCGACATAGGTGACCACGGTGGCCGGATGCAGCGCCTTGACGACGCGTTCAAGCTCCACGGCCCGGCGGGCGACCAGTCCGAGCGTCGCGCCGGCAGCGGCGTAGTGGTGTGCCAGCGCCTCACCGATGCCGGACGTTGCCCCGGTGAGGAAGACCCGCACAACGGCGACGCGATCAGGACTTGGGGCGGTCGGCGCGGGCCTTGACGACCAGCGCGTCGATGGCCGCGGGAACGCCTGCATGGCCATTCTGCATGCGCTCAGGACCCGTGGTGAACTTGCCGTCGACGATGATCGTGGGCACCGACTGGATCTGGTAGACCTGAGCCTGCTGCTTGGCGCGATTCACCTTGCCGACGATCGTGAATGAAGCGTAGAGGTCCTCGACCTTCTTGCGGTCAAGTCCCTTCGATGCGGCCCAGTCGAAGAACTCCTTGTCGTTCCACAACTGGTTGCCCTTGACGTGAATGGCGTTGAAGACATCCGGCGAGAGCTTGGCTTCCTCGCCCATGGCCTCGAGCGTGTAGTAGGCGCGCGCGAGATTTTCCCACTTCGGCTGGAACATCACGGGAATGCGGCGCATCTGTACATCCGCGGGCTTGTTCTTGAGCCACGCCTGCAGGTTGGGTTCGAGTTCGCCGCAATGGGGGCAGCCATAGGAGAAAAATTCGATCACCTCGATGTTCTTGCCCGTTTCGACGGGTTGGGGATTCTTGAGCTTGGCGTAGTTGCGACCCTCGACCATATCCTGCGCCCATGTGCCGGTGACGAGGGTCAATGCCAGCACGGCCGCCGCGGACCGCAGCACGCCGCGCATTGCCGCGAATTGTTGTTGGTGGTTCATGCAAACTCCTGAAGTTGGTGCACGGCCAAACGCCGCGCTTTGTCTTGAACGTCGCTTGGGCCGATCCGGTCGACCGCAAGTTCCCGTGCCGGGGACTTATGGCCACACCATTCTAGAATTTGATCACGGCCACGTCGAAACCGTTGCGGGCCAGGTCGTTGCGCATGCGGTTCAATTCGTCCGTATTGTCATACGGACCGAGCCGCACCCGGAACCGTACGCCCTTGTCCGGCAGCGTGCTCGATTGCACGTTGGCCTGCCAACCCGACAGCGCCAGGCGGGCCTTGAGATTTTCCGCGTCCGCCTCCGTGGCATACGACCCCGCCTGCAGCCAGAATTTTTCGCCGCCCTTGGGCGCCATTGGGGATTCGACGGCCGCGACCTTTGCTGCGGCTTTGTCAGTTGTTTTGTCAGCCGCTTTGTCGGTCGCCTTGGGCGCGCCCTTGTCCGCTGTGCGGTCCTTGGCTTGGTCGGCCACGAGGCGATCCGGCGCCTTTTTCGTGTCCTGTGGCGGCGCCTTCGGTTCGTCGGCGCCGGGCAGGATCTTGTAGAAGTCGAAGCGCGGCTTGTCGGGCGCCGCATCGACCTTGTCGGTGCGCGCCACCTTGGGCGCGTCGCGGGCGTCCCGGGTGGTGCTGGTGACCGGAAACGGGCTGCCCGAGCGCATCAGGTAGTAGGCCACGCCAGCCGCGAGGCCCAGTCCCAGCACCAGACCGATGAATACGCCCAGCAGCGTTCCGCCCGCGCCGCGATGCCGTGGTGACGGGTTGCGTGCCCGCGTGGCAGGCGCAGGAGCGGGGCGGGTGGGTGATGAGCGTGACATCGCGAAGTGCGGGCCTTGAATGACTGGCGGTCCTACATCTGTTCCGGAGCCGAGATCTTGAGCAGCGACAGCCCATTGCGCAACACCTGCCCTGTTGCCACGGCCAGCGCGAGCCTCGCGGCCCGCAGCTGTTGATCGTCGACCAGAAATCGTTCCGCATTATAGTAACTGTGAAAATCCCGGGCGAGGTCCTTGAGATAGAACGTGAGCTGGTGCGGCGCATGCTCGCGCGCCGCCACCGCCAGTTCATCGGGATAATCGGCGATTCGCCGCAATAGCGCCTCTTCGTACGGGCTGACCAGCGGCGACAGGTCGACATTGCGCATGGCCGCAACCGCGGTGGCCGGGTCGAGCGCGGCCTGCCGCAGCACCGAGCACATGCGCGCGTAAGCGTACTGCACGTAATAGACCGGGTTGTCGTCGGACTGCGAGCGCGCAAGGTCGATGTCGAACACGAACTCGCTGTCGCCCTTGCGCGAGACGAGGAAGAAGCGCACCGCGTCACGGCCGGCATCATCGATCAGGTCGCGCAGCGTGACAAAGCTGCCCGCGCGCTTGCTGATCTTGACCTCCTCGCCGCCGCGCATCACGGTGACCATCTTGTGCAGGACGTACTCGGGGTACCCCGGGGGCACGCCCATCTGCAACGCCTGCAGCCCCGCGCGAACGCGGGTGATGGTGCTGTGATGGTCCGAGCCCTGTACGTTGACGACTTCGCTGTAACCGCGCTCCCACTTGGTGACGTGATAGGCGACGTCCGGCACGAAATACGTATAAGTGCCATCGGACTTGCGCATCACGCGGTCCTTGTCGTCGCCGAACGCGGTGGTCTTCAACCACAGCGCGCCCTCGTGCTCATAGGTATGGCCCGAGGCGACGAGTTGCGCCACCGTGGCGTCCACCCGGCCGTCGTCGTAGAGCGAGCTCTCGAGAAAATAGTGATCGAAGGTCACGCCGAAGGCGAGCAGATCGCGATCCTGCTCGAGGCGCAATTCGGTGACGGCGAAGCGTCGAATCGCATCGAGGTCATGCAAATCCGCCGCCGGCTGCGCGAGATAATGCTGGGCCAGTTCGCGGATGTATTCGCCGCGATATCCGTCTTCCGGAAACGCCACGGACTCGCCGTTGATTTCGCGCGCACGCGCCTCTACCGACAACGCGAGGTTGTGGATCTGCGCGCCGGCGTCGTTGTAGTAAAACTCGCGGGTGACCGCGTGGCCCTGCGTCTCGAGGAGACTGGCGATCGCATCGCCCAATGCCGCTTGGCGCCCATGGCCAACGTGCAGCGGCCCCGTGGGATTCGCCGACACGAACTCTACCATCACGCGCTGCCCGGAAGGCGTGTGGACGCGACCGAAACGGTCGCCCTCGTCCATCACCCGTGCCACGATGGCCTGCCGCGCAGCAGGCGTGAGGAACAGGTTGATGAAGCCGGCACCGGCCAACTCTGCGCGTTCGATCAACGGCGACGCCGGCAGCGCGTCGAG
>JANMCS010000270.1:0-3043 GCA_031361405.1 Betaproteobacteria bacterium | reverse complement strand
ACGAAATCTTCAGTGAACCGCAACGCCTGCACAAGGTTCTGGCCTCGTGCGGATTCGGCTCGCGCCGCGCGATGGAAGACATGATCATCGCCGGCCGTATCACGGTTAATCGCCTTCCGGCGGAAGTGGGGCAAAAAGTGGGTCCTGGCGACGAAGTACGCATCAACGGCGAGCTGGTGAAGGTGCGCTTCACCGAGCCGCGACCGCGCATCCTGATGTATCACAAGCCCACCGGCGAAATCGTCTCGCGCGACGATCCGGAAGGGCGGCCGACGGTCTTCACGCGCCTGCCCAACATCGGCAACGGCAAGTGGATCAACGTCGGGCGTCTCGACTTCAACACCGAGGGCTTGCTGCTGTTCACCAATTCGGGCGAGCTCGCCAACCGCCTGATGCATCCGCGCTACGAGGTCGAACGCGAATACGCGGTGCGCATCATGGGCCGGATGACGCAGGAGCAGATGGACATGCTCGTGGCCGGCGTGCAGCTCGAGGACGGACTCGCCCAATGCGAGAAGGTCGAGGACGGCGGCGGCGAAGAAGAAGGCGCCAATCACTGGTATCACGTCGTATTGAAGGAAGGCCGCAACCGCGAGGTGCGGCGCCTGTTCGAGGCGATGGGCTTGACCGTGTCGCGGCTCATTCGCACGCGCTATGGCACGCTGGCAATGCCGTCGTTGCTCAAGCGTGGTGACCTGCTCGAACTCGAAGCCGAGGATGTTGCCGCGGTCGTGCAGGCAGCCGGCGTGGTGATCGGCGCCGATGGTGTGGCGCGCGTGCCGCGTCCGCAAGGCGGGCAGCCGCGCGGCAAGCAAGGACAACATCAGCGCGGGCGCCGCGGTCCGGGTGGACACGCACCGCGCCAGCAGGATGACAATCGTGCGGTGGATGGAGCGCCCGCGGTCGAAGGCGCAGGGATCGTCGAAGGCGCGGCGACGTCCGAAGGCGGCATTGTGGCTGACGGCATACCAGCGCCTACAGGCGCGCCTTCCATCGACAGTGTCAGCGCGACCGGAGCGCCGCGCGGTAATGACGGCGCGCGTCACGGCACGCCGCGTCCGCATGGCAAGCAGGGCGGGCGCCATCACGGCAAGGGCGGGCCGCGGCAACCCGGACAGGGCGGTGGCCCGCGGCCGCATGGCCAGGGTGGCGGACCGCGCGTGGAAGGCCAGGGGCAACGTGGCGACGGTCAAGGCGGCCCGCGTCCGGAAGGACAGGGCGGCGGTCGGCGTCACGGTCAGGGTGGCGGTC
Organism: Betaproteobacteria bacterium; assembly: GCA_031361405.1. Classification (GTDB taxonomy): domain Bacteria; phylum Pseudomonadota; class Gammaproteobacteria; order Burkholderiales; family Casimicrobiaceae; genus VBCG01. The sequence goes on along the minus strand of JANMCS010000270.1, from coordinate 1,792 downwards.
CACGGCCGCAAGGCCAAGGTGGTGGTCCGCGTCCGCAGGGCCAAGGTGGCGGTCCGCGTCCGCAGGGCCAGGGCGGTGGTCCGCGCCCGCAAGGCCAGGGCGGTGGTCCGCGTCCGCAAGGCCAGGGTGGTGGACGTCCGGATTTCGACGCCGTGCAGCCGCAGAGCAATGCCAATGCGATCGGCCTGCGCCCCCCCGGCGAGCATCGGCGCAAGGGCAACTTCGGCGGCCCCAACATGGGTGGCTATGACGGCCAGAACAAGGGCGGTTTCGGTGCTGGCCAAAATGTCGGCAACGGGGCACGCCCGCAGCGTCAGCGCGTCGACTTCGACAGCCAGCAACCGCAAAGCAATGCCAACGGCTTTCCGTTTGGATCCATGTCGTCGTCCGGCCCCGCCGGCGCGCCGCGTGGCCCGGGCGGTAATTTCCCTCCGCGCGGCAATCGCAACGGACCGCGTGGCCGTCCCGGTGGCGGCGCGCAAGGTCAGGGTGGCGGTGGCCAGGGTGGCCAGGGTGGCGGCGGCGGGCAATTCCGCGCCAAGGGTCCTGGCAACAAGGGACCACGACCGAATCGTGCGCCGGGCGGAGAAGCCGACGGCAACGTTGCGCCGCGCGACGGTGGCGCCAAGCGTGCACCGCGTCCGGATGCCGACGGCAACGTGGCGTTGCCCAAGCCGCCGGTGCCGCGCGACGAGGATTGAGCGGCTAACAGGCTGTTGAAAATGGGCCGAAAAATGAAACGGGCGGTGGGGTCGAAAACGACTGATACCAAGCCATCCGTTTTTTCGAGGTCTCGTTCGAGGCATCCGCTGCATCGAAATAGCATTGGCCTTTTACTTCTGTATTCATCCTGCTGCTCCGTACAGCACCGCGCCCGGCATTCGGGCAAGTCGCATCAAGTTGCTGGCGGTCATGGTGAGCTTGAACTGCTGATCGACTCGTTGCAATCCGCGAAACACCGTTTGACGAATCCGGCCGATGGTCTTGCCCCAGCCGAAATGCTCCTCGATGCGTTTGCGCACGATCTGGCTCAGGCGATAACTGGGATGCCGCGTGGTGCGACCGTCGATCGCACTACCACCGCGCCGGGTCACGTTCGCCGCGATGTCCGGCGTGACCTCGCGCTCTCGGCACGCAGCCACAAAATCGGTGGTGTCGTAGGCTTTGTCGGCGCCGACACTACGGCGCCCGGTGTCCGGTATGGCATCGAGCATGGCCAGCGCCGCTCGCCGAAGCCATCGGCATGGGTCACCACAGCGCTGACCACCAGGCCGTTGCGATTCTCCATCAACACATGCCCTTGGTAACAGAGGATCGACGCGGTGTTATGACTCTTGCGATACGTCCGCGCGGGTCGGTCGTGCTCGCGTGGGTATCGTTGCTACGCGGTTGGCCTTTCCAGTCGGCTTGCGCATTGCGTCCACCACCACCGGGGCGCTGATCGTCGCTGCCGTCTTGCGGTCGAAAGCTCTTCTGGCTCGCCCACGCCTGAATCAGCGTGCCGTCGACCGAGAAATGTTCCTTCGACAGCAGGCCGCGGGCATCGGCCAGGCGCATGACCTCGGCGAAGAAGCCTTCCACCACCTGATGTTCCAGCAACCGGTCGCGATTCTTCGAGAACGTCGAGTGATCCCAGATCGCATCCTCCAGGGCCAGCGCCACGAACCAGCGGAACAACAGGTTGTAGCGCAGTTGCTCGCACAGCTGCCGCTCGCTCCGGATCGAGTAGAACACCTGCAGCAGCAAGGCCCGGACCAGCTTCTCCGGCGCGACCGAGCCGCGGCCGCTGTCG
>JANMCS010000223.1:0-9181 GCA_031361405.1 Betaproteobacteria bacterium | reverse complement strand
AAATTCACCGGTCGCACGGCCGAACAGGTGGAACTCGACCACGACCGTGATCGCTTTTTGTGGGCGGAAGAGGCACAGGAATACGGTTTGATCGACAAGGTCTTGCAAAACCGCATCCCGAGCGCGTAAAGTTGACTGAGACTTCTCTACAGGTTCGGAAGGCAGGTCGTTGAATGGCCGATAAATCTTCTGGCGACAAGCTGCTGTATTGCTCGTTTTGCGGCAAGAGCCAGCACGAGGTGCGCAAGCTGATTGCAGGACCGTCGGTGTTCATCTGCGACGAGTGCATCGAGCTTTGCAACGACATCATCCGCGAGGAGGGGGCGGGCAGCGAGGCCGCGCGCACCGATCGCAGCAAGCTGCCCACGCCCCACGAAATCCGCCAGAGCCTCGATCAATACGTGATCGGCCAGGAGCCGGCCAAGAAGATCCTGTCGGTCGCGGTGTACAACCATTACAAGCGGCTCGAGGCGGGCAACAAGGACGACGAGGTCGAACTCGCCAAGTCCAACATCCTGCTGATCGGCCCCACCGGTTCGGGCAAGACGCTGCTGGCGCAAACACTGGCGCGGCTGCTCGACGTGCCGTTCGTGATTGCCGACGCCACCACACTCACCGAAGCCGGTTATGTGGGCGAGGATGTCGAGAACATCATCCAGAAGCTGCTGCAGAAGTGCGACTACGACATTGAGAAGGCGCAGCGCGGCATCGTCTACATCGACGAAATCGACAAGATCTCGCGCAAGAGCGACAACCCGTCAATCACGCGCGACGTGTCCGGCGAGGGCGTGCAGCAGGCGCTGCTGAAGCTGATCGAGGGCACGATCGCGTCGGTGCCGCCGCAGGGCGGCCGCAAGCATCCCAACCAGGAATTCGTCCAGGTCGACACCACCAACATCCTGTTCATCTGCGGCGGCGCATTCGACGGCCTCGAAAAGATCATCCGCCAGCGCACCGCCAAGACCGGCATCGGCTTCGGCGCCGAAGTGTCGAGCCCGGAAGACCGCAAGAATGTGTCGCTGCTGTTGCGCAACACCGAGCCCGAAGACCTGATCAAGTTCGGCCTCATCCCCGAGTTCGTCGGCCGGCTGCCGGTGGCGGCCACGCTCGACGAGCTGGACGAGGCGGCGCTGATCCAGATCCTGGTCGAGCCGAAGAACGCGTTGCTCAAGCAGTATCAGAAAATGTTCCGCATGGAAGGCGTGGAACTCGAGATCCGTGAGGCCGCGCTGCGCGCCATCGCGCGCAAGGCGCTGGCGCGCAAGACCGGTGCGCGTGGCCTGCGTTCCATCCTCGAGCAGGTGTTGCTCGACGTCATGTACGATCTGCCGTCGCTCACCAACCTCTCCCGGGTGGTCGTCGACGAGTCCACGATCACCAATGACGGCAAGCCGCTGCTGATGTTCGCCGACCCGCCCAAGATGGCGGCGTCGCATTCCTAACCCTCTGCTTTACAAGGGAAACTGACGGTGTCGCAACAAGGACGGCTTGACAGCCGCCCTGGTGACCCCCATTTTCCCATCAGTACCCCTACCTGAGAGCCGCCATGTCTTCCACGCCCAGTCTCCCCGCCGACCTGTCCGCGCTGCCGCTGCTGCCGTTGCGCGATGTGGTCGTGTTCCCGCACATGGTGATTCCGCTCTTCGTTGGCCGTCCGAAGTCCATCAAGGCGCTGGACGTCGCGATGGATACCGGCAAGCACATCCTGCTGGCCGCGCAGCGCCAGGCCGCCAAGGATGACCCGGCGGGCAGCGACCTCTATGAGATCGGCAGCATTGCCACCGTCCTGCAGATGCTGAAGCTGCCTGATGGCACCGTGAAGGTGCTGGTCGAAGGCACGCAGCGCGCCCGCATCGCCAGCGTCGAGGACCGCGGTGACTATCTGGTCGCCGAGGCGGTGCCGCTGGCGCCCGACGCCGGCAGCGCCAACGAGGTCGAGGCGATGCGCCGCGCGCTGCTCGCGCAGTTCGACCAGTTCGTCAAACTCAACAAGAAGATCCCGCCGGAAATCCTGACGTCGATGTCCGGCATCGACGATGGCGGCCGGTTGGCCGACGCCATTGCCGCGCACCTGCCGCTCAAACTCGAGCAGAAGCAGCAGATCCTCGAGATGGGCGAAGTGGGCAAGCGCCTCGAGCACCTGCTGGGCGTGCTGGAAGGCGAAGTCGACATCCTGCAGGTGGAAAAGCGCATCCGTGGCCGCGTCAAGCGCCAGATGGAGAAGAGCCAGCGCGAGTACTACCTGAACGAACAGGTCAAGGCGATCCAGAAAGAACTCGGCGAAGGCGACGAAAACGCCGACCTCGAGGAAATGGAAAAGAAGATCAAGGCCGCCCGCATGTCGAAAGAGGCCGAGGCCAAGGCGATGACGGAGCTGAAGAAGCTCAAGATGATGTCGCCGATGTCGGCCGAGGCCACCGTCGTGCGCACGTTCATCGACACGCTCACGCAATTGCCGTGGCGCAAGAAGAGCAAGATCAGCAAGGACCTGGCGGCCGCGGTCAAGATCCTCGACGCCGATCACTACGGCCTCGAGAAGGTCAAGGAACGCATTGTCGAGTACCTCGCCGTGCAGCAACGCGTCGACAAGCTGAAGGCGCCCATCCTGTGCCTCGTCGGTCCGCCCGGCGTGGGCAAGACGTCGCTTGGCCAGTCCGTGGCCAAGGCCACCGGCCGCAAGTTCGTGCGGATGAGTCTGGGTGGCGTGCGCGACGAAGCCGAAATCCGCGGTCATCGCCGCACGTACATCGGTTCGATGCCCGGCAAGATCCTGCAGAACATGACCAAGGTGGGCGTGCGCAATCCGCTGTTCCTGCTCGATGAAGTCGACAAGATGGGGCAGGACTTTCGCGGCGATCCGTCGTCCGCGTTGCTCGAGGTGCTCGATCCGGAGCAGAACGACACGTTCGTCGATCACTACATCGAGGTCGAGTACGACCTGTCCGACGTGATGTTCGTGGCCACGGCCAACTCGATGAACATCCCGGCGCCGTTGCTCGACCGGATGGAGGTGATTCGCCTGTCGGGTTACACCGAGGACGAGAAGATCGCCATCGCCAAGCAATACCTGACGCCGAAGCAGATGAAGGCCAACGGCATCAAGCCCGACGAGCTGCACGTGGCCGAGAGCGCCCTGCGCGACATCGTGCGCTACTACACGCGCGAAGCCGGCGTGCGCAGCCTCGAGCGCGACATCTCCAAGATCTGCCGCAAGGTGGTCAAGGCCCTGCTGCTGAAGGAATCCGAAGGCAAGGGACGCAAGGCCAAGGGACCGGTCGAGATCAACTCCAAGAACCTCGACAAGTATCTGGGCGTGCGCCGCTTCACGTACGGCATCGCCGAGAAGCAGAACCAGGTGGGCCAGGTCACGGGCCTCGCCTGGACCGAAGTGGGTGGCGACCTTCTCACGATCGAAGCCGTGGCGTTGCCGGGCAAGGGCAAGACCACCAGCACGGGCAAGCTCGGCGAAGTGATGAACGAGTCGATCGCGGCCGCGCTGTCGGTGGTGCGCCATCGCTCGAAGCAACTGGGCATTCCGGCCGACTTTTACACGAAGACCGACCTGCACATCCACTTGCCGGAAGGTGCCACGCCCAAGGACGGTCCGTCGGCAGGCGGCGCGATCGTCACCGCCATCGTGTCGATCCTCACCGGCATTCCCGTGCGTTGCGACGTGGCGATGACGGGCGAGATCACGCTGCGCGGCGAAGTGCTGCCGATCGGCGGGCTGAAGGAGAAGTTGCTGGCGGCCGGCCGTGGCGGCATCAAGACCGTACTGATTCCGGAAGAGAACGTGAAGGACCTGGCGGAGATTCCTGACGAGATCAAGAATCGCCTTGACATTCATCCGGTGCGCTGGATCGAGCAGGTGCTGGAAGCTGCGCTCGAACGGCATCCGGTGCCGCTGGGTGACGACAGCCCGAAGACCGACGTGCCGCCGGTGGCGCCGATCGCGGGCACCGACGACAAGGCTGCCGTACTGAAGCATTGATGCACGGCACGGTCCGGATGCGGCGCCTGGCGTTGCATCCTGACCGGTGCAACACCGTAACGACTCCAAACGCGGGCACGGAAACTGCCCGCGTTTTTCTTTGTTGCAACCTTGTCGGCGCACCGAAGCCGGGCGTTGCAGAGCATCAATCGCATCGCTTCAATCATGTGCGCACACTTCCTCGCACACAACGCGAATCGGGCTCGCGATGGCCGATGTCTGTTCGCCTCGTCAACGTGGATTATTTCTTGACACGGCGAAATCGCGGGCGCTATAACGGTTGTTCCGGCACGCCGTCGCGCGTGCCACCCCATTCCTCGATCCCTGATCGAACTCTCGAACGCAATGCAGCCATGAGGGGATGTTTGTGAACAAATCCGAATTGATCGATGCGATTGCCAAGCATGCCGATATTTCGAAGGCGGCAGCAGGGCGCGCGCTCGATGCCACGGTGACCGCGATCCGCGGCTCGCTCAAGAAAGGCTCGATGGTCACGCTGGTGGGCTTCGGCTCGTTCTATGTCGGCAAGCGCACGGCGCGTGCCGGTCGCAACCCCCGCACCGGCGCCGCCATCAAGATCCGCGCCGCCAAGGTGCCCAAGTTCCGGGCTGGAAAAGCGCTGAAAGATGCGTTAAACTGACGGACTTCGCACGCCGGTCGTCGTAGCTCAACAAGCTGTCCCGTTTGCACCAGCCGGGCACGACCGGCCGGACCCGCGCGATCCCGGGTGAGTGGCGAGGGCCAGGGGTGCTTAGCTCAGTTGGTAGAGCGTCGCCCTTACAAGGCGAATGTCGGGAGTTCGAGCCTCTCAGCACCCACCAGATCCAGCGGTGCGCCAGCGGTTCAGGCGTACCCATTGCAATTGCACGAGGAGTGGTAGTTCAGTTGGTTAGAATACCGGCCTGTCACGCCGGGGGTCGCGGGTTCGAGTCCCGTCCACTCCGCCAACAAACGTAAGAGAGGCGAACGCGAGTTCGCCTTTTTTCATTGCAGCAACGTATTGCTCCGTGGCCTGTAGGCGAGGCTTCAGCCTCGCGGGATTATCGCGTGCATTGTCCCAGCGAGGCTGAAGCCTCGCCTACAGTGACCAACGAAAATGCGTGCGGTGTCACGCCGGCGCGCACATCACCACGATGTCGGCGCCGTCCCCTTCCGCCAGCCACCCCTTGGCCACCATCTGGTCGCGCACCGCACGTGATGTCGCGTAGCGGTGATTGGCATCGGCGCGATTGCTGAACACGCGATAGACCGGTACCTGTCCCGTGGCGCAAGTGCCGAGCGTTGGCGGATACAGGTGAAGGAAGGCGCTGGATTCCAGGATGAACGTCGGATTCTTGGCCATCGTGCCATCGCACTCGTTCGTGTCACGGCCGAAGAAGTGGCCGTCGCCCTTGCCCGGCGGGATGTAGATGCGGCAGACCGCTGATGTGCCGCTCTGCGTGGTGGCGAACGCGTTGAACGACAGACCCGTGCGCGCCCAGCCTTTGAACGTGCCGTTGTCGAGCTTCGCGATCTCGTCGGTGACGTAGGTGATGAAGTAGTGGTCCAGCGACACGTTGTAGAATTCGACGACGGAGACGGAGGTCGGCATTGCACTGCCGACGACGGTAATGGATTTGGTGGCCGACGAGGTCGCACCGCGGCTGTCGGTCACCCGCAACGTGAACGAGTAGGTTCCCGGCGCCGAGACCGTTCCGGCAATGACGCCGGTGGTCGCGTTGAGTACCAACCCGGGCGGCACAGCGCCGGCGACGACCGACCACGTGTACGGGGCTCTGCCGCCTACCACGCCCAGAGGCGCGACCACGTTGTCACCGGCATCGAACTGCACCGAGTCCGCGAGAAACCCGCGACCGGCCAGTGCCGAAGGCTTGGAGCCCGTGGTGAACGGTGAGCCAAGGACGGCGGTGAGCGCGCCGGAGCCGGGATTGATGCGGAATCCGAAGAGCTTGTTGCTGCCCCTGCTCGTTGCGTAGACGAGATCGCCGATGACGGTGAGGCCGAACGCTTGAGCGCCGAGCGACTGGGGCGAACCTGCCGGCGCAAGTGTGCCATCGGCTGCAATCGAGAATCCGAGAAGCGTGTTGTTGGTGGTTTCGGTCGCGAAGAGGAAGCGACCGGTGGGATCGATGGCCACGTTTCCGGTATAGATGTAGCGCTTGGCTCCTCGGGTCAGCCCACCGGTTGAGGCGTTGACGGCGAATGTGGTCAATGATGAACCGCCAGTCAGCAGGAAGCGCCCATCGGGCGTGAGCGCAAGCGACGAAACATTGTCCGAGTCGGTGCCGACGAACACAGGAAATGGCGAACCCGCAATAGGCGTCAATGCGCCCGTGACCGGGTCGATCGAGAACACCGACACGGTGCCACCTGCGCTCGTGAGCCCGTTGGCGTTGGCCACGTAAAGAAAGCGGCCGGCACGATCGGTCACCGCGGCGGTGGAAAGTCCGCCGTTGGTCGGGAAAGGCGATCCGGCGACAGGGGTGGGTTGGCCCGTGGTTCGATTGATGGTGAAGCCTGAGACAGTGTTTTGAATGGCGCTGACGACATACATGAATTTGCCGGAAGGCACGATGGCGATGCCGCGCGGTTCCGAACCTACATTCGCCGGGGTGCCGGCGATGGGCGTGAATGCCTCCGTGACGGGATCGATCTTGAATCCGCACAGCTTGCCGGGCGACCCGGTGCCGCCGCTGAAGTAGACATACTTGCCGGAGGGGTCCACGGCGGCGCCGCTGGAGCCAAGGCAGACGTTGTTGAGCAGGGCCCACGGGATCGGCTCGAGATTGCCGTAGCCCGGCGCAGACTTCAGCTTGGCTGAGGGGACGAACGGCGCATCGTGGACGTACAGGAGTTTGAAGGCCCACGGATTCTTGTTCAGGAAATCCGCGTAATCATCGTAGGTCTGGAACAGCGACCAAAACGCTTCGCCGGCGACCGCGCTCATGAGAATCTGTTGCAGGTCCTCTTCCGTAACGCCTTGCGCCCGAGGCGCCGGCATGTTGCAGAGCGTGGCAACGATCAATGCGGCGATCGGGATCGCCTTCGAGAGCCGTAGCCTGGTTGCTGCACGAGGTTGAGTCACGGCGGTTCCTTTGATCGAATGGTTTTCACCGGGGATGGAATCCCAGTGCCCACAGAGCGGGTAGCGGGTACCCTTAGGCCGTTGAAGTCATGATGCTATAATTCCGGCAAAACAAGCGGTTACGTCACGTGACATCAGGTGACATCACCATATCTTCCCGATGCCACGGGGATTGAGGGCGAACGCACGGTTCGCCCTTTTTGATCGTTGAAGGTTGCTCATGTTCGATCTGGTACAAAAGCACAAGCGCATCGCGCAGGTCATCCTGTTCATGCTGATGGTGCCGTTCGCGTTCTTCGGCGTCGACTACTACTTCCGCGGTGGCAGCGCCGATTCGGATGTGGCCACGGTCTCCGGCAAGAAGATCTCGCAGGTCGAGTTCACCGAGTCGATGCGGGAGCAGCAGGACCAGATGCGCCGGCAGCTCGGTCGCAATTTCGATCCGGCCATGTTCGATTCGCCCGAGGTCCGCTTTGCGCTGCTGGACCAGCTCATCAACCAGCGGCTGATCACCGACAAGGCACAGTCCGAGCGATTCCGCGTCACGGACGTGCAATTGCAGCAGTTCATTGCGTCGCTGCCGGCGTTCCAGGCGAATGGCACGTTTTCGCCCGACCAATACCGGCAGTTGCTTGCCACGCAGAACATGACGCCGCTGATGTTCGAGCAGCGCCTGCGCGACGACCTGCTGCGCAGTGCGGTGCAGGAACCCATCGCGGGCGCCAATATCGTGGCGCGTACATCGGTGGAACGTTACCTCGGCCTGCTGGAACAGCAGCGCGAAGTGGCGGTGGCGCTGGTGGACGCGACTCCGTTCCTCAAGGATGTGAAGGTCAGCGACGCCGACGTCCGCGCGTTCTACGACAAGAACACCGGGTCGTTCCAGACGCCCGAGCAGGCGCGCATCGAATATGTGCTGCTGACACAGGAGGCGCTGGCGGCGCGGGTGGCGGTGGATGCGGCCGATGTGCGCAAACAATTCGACGCCAATGCCGCGCAATACACGGCCGAGGAAGAGCGTTCGGCCGCGCATATCCTCATTCCGGTCAAGCCGGACGCCAGCGCGGCCGACAAAGCCGCGGCCAGGAAGCTTGCCGACGAGGTGTACGCCAAGGTCAAGGCCGCCCCGGCGCGCTTTGCCGACCTGGCGAAGGAATTCTCGAAGGATCCGGGCTCGGCCGCGAACGGCGGCGACCTGGGACAGTTTGCACGCGGCGCGATGGTCAAGCCCTTCGACGATGCCGTGTTTGCGGCCAAGGCGGGCGACTTGCTGGCGCCGGTGCAGACCGACTTCGGCTGGCACATCATCAAGGTCACCGCGGTGCGTCCGGCGCGCACGCTGGCCTTCGACGACGTGAAGGTGCAGATCGAGACCGAACTGCGCAAGCAGAAGGGCGCGCAGAAGTTCGCCACTGCCGCCGAACAGTTCCAGAACCTGGTATATGAGCAAGCCGACAACCTGAATGGCGCGGCGAAGGCACTCGAGCTCAAGATCGAAACCACGCCGTTGATCACGCGTTCGCAAGCCCAGGCGCTGGGCATGGGCAACGCCAAGTTCGTGGCAGCGCTGTTTGCGCCCGAATCGCTCCAGGGCAAGCGCAATACCGAAGCAATCGAAGTCGTGCCGGGCACGCTTATCTCGGGACGCATCCTCGAATACAAGCCGGCGGCGCCGCGCCCCTTCGACGATGTCAAAGAAGAAATTCGCGCGCAACTGGTGCGCAAGGCGGCCGCCGATATGGCGCAGGCCGCCGGACAGGAGAAGTTGAAGCTGCTCGAAGCGGGCAAGAGCGACAAGGACGCCGGCGTGACTTTCGGCAAGCCCGTGACCATCAGCCGCGGCCAGCCGCAGCCGGGACTGTCGCCGGAGGCGCTGGGTCGTGTCTTCGAAACCAATCCCGACAAGTTGCCGGCGTTCACAGGCGCGGTCAACGAGAAGGGCGGCTTCTCGATCGTGAAGGTCTTGAACGTGTTCACGCCGTCGCCCAACGACAAGGCGCGCATCGACCAGGCCTCCGCGCGGTTGTCCGAACAGGTCGGCCGCGAGTTGTTCCAGTCCTATCTGCAGAGCCTGCGGTCCAAGGCCGACGTCAAGGTCAATCAGG
>JANMCS010000098.1:0-5674 GCA_031361405.1 Betaproteobacteria bacterium | reverse complement strand
GTCGCCGTCGAGCGCAATGCCGAAGTCGGCGCCGTGCTCGCGCACCTGCTCGACCAGGAAACGCGGATGCGTGGCGCATAATCTCGCGCTGTTGAAGCATCTGGACCTGCTCGCCGGTCGCGGCTATCCGGTGCTGGCCGGGCTGTCGCGCAAGGCGGCGATCGGCGCGATCACGGGCCGCGACGCGTCGGAGCGCCTGGCCGGCAGCGTGGCGGCCGCGCTGGCGGCGACTGTGCGCGGGGCCAGCATCGTCCGCGTGCACGACGTGCAGGCGACGGTGGATGCGCTCAAGGTGTGGCAGGCAGTCAACGATCAAGAGTGACGAATGACACGCAAATACTTCGGCACCGACGGCATTCGCGGACGCGTGGGCGAGACTCCGATCACGCCGGAACTGGTATTGAAACTCGGCTGGGCCGCAGGCCGTACACTGGCGGCCGTCGATGGCGCCAAGCGTGCCGATCGACCGGGCGTGCTGATCGGCAAGGACACGCGCATCTCGGGCTACCTGCTTGAAGCTGCGCTGGAAGCGGGGCTGTCGGCAGCCGGTGTGGATGTCTACCTGTGCGGCCCGCTGCCCACGCCGGGCATCGCCTATCTCACGCGCGCGCTGCGCCTGGCGGCAGGGATTGTGATCAGCGCGTCGCACAATCCCTACGACGACAACGGCATCAAGTTCTTTTCCGCGGCAGGCGCCAAGCTGCCCGACGCGATCGAACAGGCGATCGAAGCACAGATGGATGCGCCGCTGGTCTGCGCGGCATCGTCGGCGCTGGGCAAGGCTTGGCGCGTGGACGATGCGTCCGGGCGCTACGTCGAGTTCTGCAAAGGCACCTTTCCCAACGAACTCGACCTGAAGGGCCTGCGCATCGTCGTCGACTGCGCCCACGGCGCCGGCTACCAGGTCGCCCCCAAGGTCTTCCACGAACTCGGCGCGGACGTGGTCGCGGTGGGCGACGAGCCCAACGGTACCAACATCAACGAGCGCGTCGGCGCCACGCATCCGCGTTTCCTGGTCGAGCAGGTGCGCGAGCACGGCGCCGACTTCGGCATTGCGCTCGACGGCGACGGCGACCGGCTCATCATGGCGGACCGCGATGGCGTGCTCTACGACGGCGACCAGTTGCTCTACGTGATCGCCACCGACTACCGGCGCCGCGGCGTCGGCGCGGAAGGTGTCGTCGGCACGCTGATGAGCAACCTCGGCTTCGAGCAGGCACTGGCCCGCGACGGCATCGCGCTCGTGCGTGCCAACGTGGGCGACCGGCATGTGCTGGAGCAGTTGCGCGCGCGGGGATGGATGCTGGGCGGCGAGAACTCCGGCCACCTCATCTGTCTCGACAAGCATACGACGGGCGACGCGATCGTCGCCGCGTTGGCGGTGCTGCGGGCGTTGCTCGAGCAGGGCAAGTCGCTGGCACAGGCGACGGCGGGATTGACGATGTTTCCGCAGCGGCTCATCAATGTGCCGGTACGCCGCGGCTGGGACTGGCAGACCAGCGACGTCGTGACCAAGGCGCAACAACACGCGGTGCGCGCGCTCGGTGACGCCGGGCGCGTGTTGCTGCGACCTTCCGGCACCGAACCCGTGCTGCGGGTGATGGTCGAGGCGCGCGACACCAGGCTGGCCGAGACGCATGCGCAGGCGCTGGCGGAAGTCATTGCCAGGGCGGCCGGCGTGCCGCTATGACTCTTCGTTGAGGTATCCAATGCATACATTGTCCATACCATCGCAGATCGAAAGGCGACGCCTGCTGCAGGGCCTCGCCGTACTCGCCGCATCGGGGTGGATGCCCACGGGCCTCGCGCAGGATCCGCTGGCCCCGCTCACTGCGCAGCGCTTCGGTGTGCTGACCCGAACCGCCACCGGCTTCGCGTTTGCGGATACAGCAACGGCAGCCGCCATGCTCGACGCGCTGACCACCGCGGTAGGCGCGGCCAACCTCGCGAAGATTGCCAACCTGGCCGCAGTCATCGCGCCGGCCCAGTTGAATGACGAATTGAAGATCGCGGGCCTCGACAAGGCGGCCACGATCGTTGTCACCGCGCTGTTCACGGGCATGCTCGATACGCCCTCGGGCAGGGTGGTGATCACCTACGACAATGCGTTGGCGTGGCAGGCAGTGCCGTGGACCAAGCCCAATGCGCTGTGCGGTGGTGACATCGACTATTGGGCCACGGCGCCCAAGGGTGGCACCGCATGAGCGACGTGCTCACCGCCGACGTTGTCATCGTCGGCTCCGGCGTCGCCGGCGCGATCACGGCCTATACATTGGCGCGCAACGGCGTCAGCGTATTGATCCTCGAGGCCGGACCACGCGTGGATCGCAGCAGGGCGGTCGCGCAGTTTCGCAGTTCGCCGACCAAGGACCCCAACTCGCCCTATCCATCGCATCCCAAGGTGGCGCAACCCGATTCCGCCAACATCGGCAATTACTACGTGCAGTCCGGGCCGGTCACGTTCAACGGTCTCCAGCTGCGCGTGGTCGGCGGCACGACCTGGCACTGGGGCGGCTTGCCGCTGCGGTATCGGCCCAACGATTTCGTGCTGAAGTCGAAGTTCGGCGTCGGCGTCGACTGGCCACTGACCTACGACGACCTCGAACCCTGGTACGGCGAAGCGGAGCGCGAGATCGGCGTATGAGGGCCGCCGGACTACGACAGGGGCTCGCCACGCTCGTCGCCGTATCCGATGCCGCCGATTGCGCCCACGTATCTCGATACGGTGATCGGCGCGGCCTGCAGCAAGGTCGGCCTGTCGCTCGCCCCGTTTCCGCACGGCCGTAATTCGGTGGGTCGCGATGGCCGTCCGCCGTGTTGCGGCAACGCGTCCTGCGTGCCGATCTGTCCCATCGGCGCCAAGTACGATGCGTCCGTGCACGTCGCCAAGGCGGAGGCCGCAGGCGTGCGCGTGGAGCCGCTGGCGATTGCGAGCGAGATCGTGGTCGGCGCCGACCAGCGCATCACGGCTATTCGCTTCCTGCGCCCCGACGGCAGCGTGCACGAGGCACACGGCAAGATTTTCGTGGTGGCCGCGCATGCGATCGAAACGCCCAAGCTGTTGCTGATGTCCCGCCGGCCGGGCAGCAGCGCGACGGTGGCCAACAGCAGCGACCAGGTTGGCCGCAACCTGCTGACCCAGCTCGACGCCGGCATGCTGGGCCTCGCGCGTGAAAAGATCTATCCGTATCGCGGGCCGGTGGAGACATCCGGCATCCGCGAACTGCGCGATGGCGATTTTCGCGGCAAGTACGGCGCGTCCGGCACGTCACCGTCGAACGAAGGCTGGGTACGCGCATTGGGACCGATGCGGCTGGCCGAGCGCTACGCCGCGCAGGGCATGCGCGGCGCGGCACTGGCCACGGCGATCAGCGAGCACATGGCGCGTGAAATCGCGATGGGCCCGTCGGTGGAGGTGCTGGCCGATCCCGACAATCGCGTCACGCTGGCGCGCGATCTCCTCGATCCGCTGGGCCTGCCGCGGCCGCGCATCGCGTTTCGCTGGAGTGAATACGAGCAGGCGGGCATGAAGGTCGCGATGGACTATGTGCTGGGCATCATGAACGCGCTGGGCGCCACGGAAACGCGGCGTCTGGGACCCGGTACCGACTCGGCAGTGATGGGCGGCACCTGCCGGATGGGCAACGATCCGCTCACGTCGGTGGTCGATCGCAACCTGCGCACGCATGATCATCCCAACCTGTACCTCGTCGGGTCGTCGACATTTCCCACCATCACGGCGTCGCCACCCACGCTCACCATCGCGGCGATGGCGCTGCGCGCAGCATTGCACATCCGCACCGAGCTACGGTCGACCTAGCAGGCACTATCGCGCGACGGCGGCCTCGCCATCGCGCCGGGCATGACGATAGCGCGGCAGGCGATGAGCCGTGCCGGCACACGCTCGTATAATCCGCGCATGGTTGCCGTCTTGCACTCGTCCACGTCGTCCGTCTCGCCGCAGGCTGTTGCCGCGTGGCTCGATGCGATCGCGGCCGACTATTCGGCGGACGAGCGCGCAGCGTTCGCGGCGGCGTTCGAGTTCGCGCGTGCGCACGCGGCGGACGCGACGATGCCCGACGGCGAACCGGCGCTGGATCGCGCGCTGGGCACGGCGACCATTCTTGCCGGTCTCAAGCTCGACGCCGACTCGATCCGCGGCGCGCTGTTGCTGCCGTTGCCGCTGGCCAAGGCCTTCGATGCCGCCGCGGTGCAGGAAAAATTCGGCGCCGACGTGGCCACACTGGTCACCGGCGTGGCCCGGATGGGCGGCATCCGTGCGGCGGCCGGTACCGGCGATAGGGACGAGCGCGCGGCGCAGGCCGAGAACCTGCGCAAGATGCTGCTGGCGATGGTGGACGATATCCGCGTGGTGCTGATCAAGCTGGCCGAGCGCACGCAGGCGCTGCGCACGCTGGTCAATGGCGAGCCGGCGCTGCGCATGCGCACTGCGCGCGAAGTGCTGGACCTGTTCGCACCGCTGGCCAACCGTCTCGGCATCTGGCAGTTGAAGTGGGAACTCGAGGACCTCTCGTTGCGCGCGCTCGAGCCGGACACCTATAAGGCCATCGCGCGCATGCTGGACGAACGCCGCATCGACCGCCAGCAATACATCGAGGATGTGCTGACCGCGCTCAAGCACGAACTGAAGGCCGCGGGCATCGTCGCGGACGTGTCGGGCCGCCCGAAGCATATCCACAGCATCTGGAACAAGATGCAGAAAAAGCAGGTGGGCATCGAGGCGCTCTACGACATCCGTGCCGTGCGCGTGCTGGTCGACTCGGTGAAGGATTGCTACACCACGCTTGGCATCGTGCACCATCGCTGGACGCCGCTGGCCGGCGAATTCGACGACTACATCGCGCGGCCCAAGGCCAACAACTATCGCTCGCTGCACACCGCCGTGATCGGTCCCGAGGGCAAGCCGCTCGAGGTGCAGATCCGCACGCGCGACATGCACCAGCACTCCGAATACGGCGTGGCGGCGCACTGGCGGTACAAGGAAGGCGGCGTCAGGGCGGCGCGCAACGATCCTTCGTTCGACGAGCGGATCGCGTGGTTGCGGCAGGTGCTCGACTGGAAGGACTCGGTGGCCGACTCCGGCGAATGGCTCTCGGCGTTCAAGGAAAGCCTCTTCACCGATTCGATCTACGTACTGACCCCGCAGGGCAAGGTCGTGGACTTGCCGCGTGGCGCCACGCCGGTCGACTTCGCCTATGCGGTGCATACCAATCTCGGGCATCGCTGCCGCGGCGCCAAGGTCGACGGACAGATGGTGTCGCTGCATCACGTGCTGGACAACGGGCAGCGCGTCGAGATCATCACGGTGAAGCAGGGCGGCCCGTCGCGCGACTGGCTCAACGTCGACTTGGGCTACGTCACCAGCAATCGCGCGCGCGCCAAGGTGCGGCAATGGTTCAAGGCACAGCAGCACGACGAGACCGTTGCGCACGGACGCGTGATGGTCGACCGCGAACTGGCGCGCCTCGGGCAGACCGCGCTGAAACTCGAAACCGTCGCAGCCAAGGCGGGTTTCGACGATACCGAGGAATTCTTCGCGGCCTTCGCGCGCGACGACATCAATTCGAAGCAGGTGCAGTCCGCGATCCAGGCGGTGGCGCAGCCGCTTGCCGCGCCGGTGGTCGACGATCCCGTGGTGCCCACGCGGCAGAGC
>JANMCS010000060.1:0-7773 GCA_031361405.1 Betaproteobacteria bacterium | reverse complement strand
ATGGATAAAGCAGTGGACCCAGCACCACGATGTTGGGCCCTGTTTCCATGAACATTCCCGCGATGATCCAGATCAGCAGCATCAGCAGGATGATCGTCGTCTTGCTGGTGCCGAAGGACAGGATGAACGCAACGAACTTCTGCGGCACGTCGACCACCGTCAGCGCCTGCGAAAAGAGCAACGCCACGGCAATGATCGGCAGCACCACGCCGCACACCCGCGCGCTGGTGCCGAGCATCGCGGGAAAGTCCGCGAGCGTGAGCGTGCGCTGGACGAGCCCGATCAGCAGCGCGACCGCCACTGCCACGGCGGCCGACTCCGTCGGCGTGAACACGCCCGAATAGATGCCCCCCAGGATGATGAAAGGAATAGCCAGCGCCCATTTGGCTTCGTTCAGCGCGGTGAGCCAGCGCATGAACGAAAACGTACCGGTGGTATTTTCATACCCGCGAATGCGGTTCATGAATACGTTGGTGCCGATGACTGCCACCAGCACCATGATCCCGGGCACGAAGGCCGCGATGAACAGCGTCGACGACGAAATGCCCAGCACCAGCCCAATGATGATGTAGGCGATCGACGGCGGGATCAGGATGCCGGTGCAGGCGCCGGAGGCCACCAGCGCGCAGGCATACGGCTTGGGATAGCCCTTCTCCACCAGGCGGTCCATCGTGATGCGTCCGATGGCCGCCGCGTCGGCCGCGTCGGAGCCGGAGATGCAGGCGAAGAGGCCGCAGCCCATCACGGTGGACGTGCCGAAGCCGGAGCGCAGGCTGCCGAACGTGGCTTCCGCAAAATTGAGCAGCTTGTAGGCCAGCTTGCTGCGGACCATGACGTCGCCCGTCAGCACGAACAGCGGGATCGCAATCAGCGCGAACGAATCCACGCCTTCGAACAGCCCTTCGCCGATCAATGTCAGCGGCAGGACGCCGGTGGACCACAGGATCGAGAACGTGCCGAGACCGAGCGTGACCCAGAACGGAACGCCGACCATGAGCAGCGCGACCACCAGCAACAGCGACAGCGTGACGGCCACGCGCTACTCCTCGAACATCGATTTGCCGGCATAGGCTTCGCGCCCGGCCGCCACATCGGCGATATCGCGCCGGATCGATTGCAGCAGGCGCCAGATGATCAGCGCAAAGCCGATGGGCACGGCGGCCTCGAACCACGCCTTGTTCACGCGCAGCACCGGCGACGTGCCGCCGAACTTGAGCAGCGTGCCGATCGTGTGCATCGACCAGTAGAGCGCGATGCACGCAAATAGCAGTGTGCAAAGATCGCCGAACATGAAGACATAGCCGTGCCAACGCCGCGGCAGGCGCTGCTGCAGGATGTCGAAACGGATGTGCGCGCGTTCCTTGACCGCGTAGGCGGCCCCGATCCAGCCGAGATAGATAAATGCGTAGCGCGCCGCTTCCTCGCCCCACGCCGACGAATAATTGAGGACAAAACGGCGTACCACTTCCTGCACGATCACGAACACGCAGAATCAATAAAACACGAGCCTCAGGTACCGCTCGGCGTTGGCGTCGATCGCCTTGTAGATTCGTCTCATCACTGCTCGGTTGAACCGGGGCCGCAGTCCGCCTTGCGGCGAACCTCGAAGGGGGAACCGGCGGAGAAGCGGCCGCCATGGCCCCACTCCACCGTCCCGCTCATACTGGAACTACATGGTTGCCGGCATTCAGCCGATGTAATCGCCGACGGTGATCGGACCCTTGGTGTTGGCCGCCGCCTTCAACTTGTCGAAATTGGCGATCGAACCCGCGAGCTTGATCTTGTGCTCGTCCCATTCCTTGCGCTGCTCGCCGCACGTGTCGACCCACTGCTTGAATTCAGCGGCCGTCGGGTTGTAGAACTGGGCGCCACCGTCGCGCATCAGCTTCATCGACACGTCGCGCGCCGGCGCAATCTGGGCGAAGGTCTCGATCTGCGTCTTGGCCGAGGCCGCGTCGAACGCGACCTGCAGGTCCTTCGGCAGCGCGTCGTACCACGCGGCGTTGGCGGCGAACATCTGCGCATCAGGCACGCTCTTCACCGTCGTGATCGAGCCCAGGATGTCGACGAAGCCGAACGTGGCGAGCGCCGCCACCGCCGGGTCGAGCGCGTCGGCCACGCCCTGCTTGATGGCCGTGGCGGTCTCGCCCCATGGCACCACCGTAGGATTGGCGCCGGCAAGGCGATAGAAGAGTTGCAGCAACGCCGACGGCGGCACGCGCATCTTGATGCCCTGCATGTCGGCCGGCGTCTTGATTGTCTTGTTGAAGCCCTTGCGGGTGGCCACCGTACGCGGATCGACGGTGAAATAGAACATCGGCTTGTAGCCTTTCGCCACGACCTTGGGCGTGATCTCGTCATTCCAGGCCGCTGACGTCACCAGGTTGGCGTATTTCTGGTTCTCGCCACACCAGAACGGAATGTTGATGAGGTCCACCGACGGCGCGAACGGCGAGAAATTGGACAGCGATACCGCGCCGCCCTGCACGGTGCCCGCCTGGACCTTCTGCGCCAGCGCCGCGCCCACGCCCAGCTGACCCGCCGGGTGCAGCTTCACGTAGATCTGGTTCTTGGTCAGCGTTTCGACGTTGGTCTTGAAGGCGGCCTGCATCACCGGATACTTGACGTAGTCCTCGATCTTGTACTCGGTGGCAAAGATCATCGTGAACTTCGCGGCCTTCTGCCTGGCCTCCTCGTCGGCCGCGCTTTGCGCGATCGCGATGTCGCTCCACAGGTAGCCGCCAGTGCTGGCAAGCACGGCCGTGGTGAAACCATAGCGCGACGCGACTTCCATAAACCGCCGCCGTGCCGGTGCTGCCGGGGTATTGTCCTTGCTGTTGCGCATGCTTGCCTCCTCAACGACGTTGATGTGCGGCGCGGACCTGGCGCGCCCCTGTATCCGTGTAGCCAACCCGCGCTGCGAGCCTCACGGCTCGTCCTGCTCCTCCGGCGGCGCCGTCAGCAGGAGCCCCGCCACGAAAGCCGCCATGCCCGCCAGCACCACGAGGAATTCGCCGACATCGCCCAAACGAAAGGGCAATTCGAATCCCGTCTTCTGCCCCACCTTGCCCAGCACGACGTAGCCGCAATAAAAGCCGACGAGGCCCATTGACAAACGGTACCACCAACGGGTGGCGCGATTGGTCGCCATCAGCGGATATCGCCAGGCCGGCAAGCCGGCTTACGCGCTTTCGTACAGGCGCGTCAGCACGAACTCGCGATGACCCAGCGCCTCGGCCGCGGTGAGGCGGCCATTGGCGGTACGAAACATCATGTCGAGCAGCTTGTCGCCGGCCTGGCTCATCGTGATCTCGCGCTGCAGCAGCCCGGAGGTGTCGACATCGACGTGTTCGCTCATCGTGCGCACGGTGCGCGGATTGGCGCATATCTTGATCACCGGCAGGATGGGGTTGCCGATCACGTTGCCCTGCCCGGTGGGAAAGAAGTGCACGACGTAGCCCGAGGCCGCGCACAGCGTGACCATTTCCGCGGCTGCCGACGACGAATCCATGAACCACAGGCCCGGGTGCGTCGGCACCTCGGCCTTGTCGAGCACGCCGTCGACGATGCAGGTCTTGCCGATCTTCTGGATGTTGCCCAGCGCCTTTTCCTCGATCGTGGTCAAACCGCCGGCAATATTGCCCTTGGTCGGCTGCGAATCGGAAAGGTCGCTGGTCTTGTGCCGGTTGATCATTTCCTGGTAGCGATCGAACACGCGCATGAAGTCGGCGCGCACGGAGTCGTTGCGGCAACGCGCGGCAACGATCGACTCACCGCCCGTGATCTCGGAGGTCTCGCCGAACACCAGGGTGGCCCCGGCGGCATAGAGCTTGTCGAACGCATCGCCGACGGTGGGATTGGCGCCACAGCCGGACGTCGTGTCCGACTCGCCGCACTTGGTCGACACCCACAGTTCCTTCAGGTCGCATTCGACGCGATGCTTTTCGCTGGCGGCCTGCAGGAATTCCTTGGCCACTTTCGACGCGCGCAGGATCGTGTCGTGATCGCCGTGCAACTCGATGCCGAAGCCGACGACCGGCTTGCCGGTCACCGCGATCGCATCGACGACTCGCTTCGTCCACTGCTCCTCGATCCCGATCACGACCACCGCCGCGACGTTGGGATTGGACCCGGTACCGATCAGTGTCCGGAAGTGCAGGTCGAGGTCGGCCCCGAACTGCAGGCGACCGTACGGGTGCGGAATGGCCAGCGTGCCCTTGATGTTGTTGGCCACCGCTTCGCAGGCGGCATTGGACAGGTCGTCCACCGGCAGAATGATGACGTGGTTGCGCACGCCGACCCGGCCGTTTTCACGGCGATAACCCCAGAATTTGGTTTGCATGTTGGTCTCGTTGTCGGGTGGCGCTTACCAGCGCTTGGTCTTGATGTTGTGAACGTGGGCGTGCTGGCCCTTGCTGATGGGCGCGACCACCTTCCCGATGTCGACGCCGTACTTGATCACCGTGTCGCCGACAGCCATGTCTTTCAGGGCCACCTTGTGCCCGAGCGGGATGTCCTGCACACAAGGCAGCGAGATGGTCCGGTTCTCGTCGAGGATGAGACCGGTGAGGGTGGCGCCGGCAGTGACGCCTTCGATAACGACCACCGCCACCGAGTCGGCAGGATCGTGGAGAACGCAATGAATCATGGAAACGCTCCGCGGAAAGTCGACCGGCCAGGCGGTCGTTAAGCGTCGCCCGCGCAACGGCGTGGGCATTCGCCCGCACTGCTGCCACGGGCCGCTGAACGAAAATGCTAGACGCTAGTTGGACGGAAGTCAACTAGATCATCTATATCATTTGCATCACTTGGCGGGCGCCGGGTACACTGTGCCGGAGCGACGGCCGCCCTGATCGCGGCCGCGCCCACTCATGACCGATGCGACCACGCCAGGCGTTCCGCTCGCCACCCCGCTCTACAAGGAGATCAAGCGCGCGCTGATGGAAGCGCTGACCACCGGCGAGTGGAAGCCCGGCGAAGCCATTCCCGCCGAGCGCCGGTTGTCGTCGCGCTACGGCATCAGCATCGGCACGGTGCGCAAGGCCATCGACGAGCTGGTCGCCGAGAACATCCTGATCCGCCAGCAAGGGCGCGGCACGTACGTCGCAAGCCACACGCGCGACCGGCTGCTGTTTTATTTCTTCCACATCGTGCCGCATGCCGGCGACAAGTCCTACCCGGATGTGGAGTTCGTGCGTTTCGGCCGCGCGAAGGCGGATGCCGAGCTCGCGCAGCACTTCGGCATCGCGGTCGGCGATCCGGTATTCCGCGCGCGCAACCGGCTGCGGCTGGCCGGCAAGCCGGTGATGATCGACGATATCGCCGTTCCCGCCGCCCGCTTTCCCGGCCTCACGCAGGCGCAGTTCCGCGACCGGCCATCGACGATCTACAACCTCTACCAGGAGGCGTTCGGCATCTCGGTGGTCAACACCAGCGAGCGGCTGCGCGCCTCGCTGGCCGACTCCGAATTTGCCGCGCTGCTCGATGTTGCCAAAGGCGCGCCGCTGCTGCAGATCCGGCGACTCGCCCGCACGTACAACGAGGTGACCGTCGAATATCGCATGTCGCGGGTCAACACCGAACACCACGAATATTGGGCGGAGATCGGCAGCAACGCGTAGGTGCTCTCGCGGGTGGGTGTCTTGTTGGTTGTGGAGCGTTGCGGAGCGAGCCAGCTGGAGGTGCTAAAACCGCAGTGCTGCCTGCGCCACCGGGGCAAACGAACGTCGATGCACCGGGCACGGCCCATGCCGCAGCAGCGCGGCCAGATGCACCGCTGTGCCATAGCCCTTGTGCTGTGCGAAGCCGTAGAGCGGATACCGCGCATCGAGTTCGCACAGCAACGCATCGCGCGCGGTCTTCGCGAGGATCGATGCGGCAGCGATGGCGGCCACGTCGCGGTCGCCCTTCACGATGGCGCGCACCGCGTACTGCACGCGCGGACAATGCATGCCATCTACCAGCACCTCCGCAGGCACGACCGCAAGCGCTTCCACCGCACGCCGCATCGCGAGCATGGTGGCCTGCAGAATGTTGAGCGCATCGATCTCGGCCACATCGGCACTGGCGATCGCCCACGCCAGCGCGTGGCGGCGAATGGCCTCCGCCAGGTGTTCGCGCCGCCGCGCGCTCAACGTCTTCGAGTCACGCAAGCCGTCGATGGGATGCTCGGGGTCGAGAATCACCGCAGCGGCAAACACCGGGCCCGCCAACGGCCCCCGCCCTGCCTCGTCAACCCCGGCGATCAGCATGCGACGCCGGCGCGCGCCAACTCGGCGGCTACGGCCTCCGCGGCCAGCGCACCGGTATCGGCATTGAGTGCGGTCGCAAAATCGGCGAAGAGCGCTTCCTGCCGCCGCCGCGTGACGGTATCGTCAAACAGGTTGAGCGCCGCCTGCGCGAGATTGCGTGGCGTGGCATTCTCCTGGAGGAACTCCGGCACCACGAACCGTCCCGCCAGTACATTGGGCAGACCGACGAAGGGCAGCAACAACCGTCGCCGCACAATCCGGTACGTGAGCCCCGACAGCCGATAGAAGATGAGATGCGGGCAACGCGCCAGCGCCGCTTCCAGTGTGGCCGTCCCGGAGGCCACGATCCCGACATCGGCCGCGCGCAATGCATCGTCGGCGTGCCCGTACAACAGGGTGATCGGCAGCCGGTCGTGGCCGGTGGTGTGCATCATTGTCTCGAACGCATCGCGCGTGGCCCGCGTGGCAAACGGCACGAGAAAGCGCGCGTCCTCGCGCGCCTCCACGATGCGCGCCGCCGCGCCCAGCAGCAGTTCCGAATGCATCTGCAGTTCCGACATGCGGCTGCCCGGAAGCAACGCGAATACCGGTGTTGCACTCTTCAACTTGAGCAGTTCGCGGGTTTCCCGACGCGTCCCGTGCGTGGCTGCCGTGGCGGCCATCGGATGACCGACAAAGGTCACCGGGATACCAGCCTCGGTGTACAGCGGAACCTCGAACGGGAAGAGCGCCAGCATGCGATCGACGCTGCGGCCGATCGTGGCCAGACGCTTGCGTCGCCAGGCCCAAACCGACGGACTGACGAAGTGGATGGTGCGCACGCCGGCGCGCTTCAATTTCGCCTCGAGCCCGAGATTGAAATCAGGCGCATCCACGCCGATGAACAGCGGCACGCGCGCCGCCAGCAACCGCGCGCGCAAGTGGCGGCGAATGCGCATCAATTCCGGCAGGTGGCCGATCACCTCGACGATGCCACGTACCGACAGACGTTCGAGCGGATACCACGCATCGCAACCCGCCGCCTCCATCTGCGGCCCGGCGATGCCGACGAAACGCACGTGTGGATGTCGCGCGCGCACGGCGCGGATCAGGCTGGCCGCCAGCGCGTCGCCCGACGCTTCGCCCGCCACGATGCCGATGGTCACCACGCCGGAGGCCCCCACGCGCCCGTCCTGCATCAACGCACGATGCCGCGGGTGGTGGCACCGAGGAATGCCGTCAGCGGGGCCAGCGCGGGGGTGGCCG
Source organism: Betaproteobacteria bacterium (assembly GCA_031361405.1). Lineage (GTDB taxonomy): Bacteria > Pseudomonadota > Gammaproteobacteria > Burkholderiales > Casimicrobiaceae > VBCG01. The sequence continues at coordinate 277 of JANMCS010000060.1, read as the reverse complement.
CGGCGGCCGCGCCAAGGCGCACCCTGGCCTCGTCCAGCGTCAATCCCTCGCGGTAGAGGATCTTGTACGCGCGCCGCACGGCGAGAATGTCGTCCGCCGTGAAACCGCGGCGGCGCAGGCCCTCGTTATTGGTCCCGTGCGGCTTGGCCGGGTAGCCCTGCACGGTGACGAATGGCGGCACATCCTGCAGCACGACCGCGTACGCCGCCAGCATCGTGTGGGCACCGACGCGGCAGAACTGGTGCACGCCGGCAAAGGCGCCCAGCACCGCCCAATC
>JANMCS010000052.1:0-13970 GCA_031361405.1 Betaproteobacteria bacterium | reverse complement strand
ATCGCCTACCGGCGGCGCCTGATCGACAGCCCGTCGTACACGCTGAACCACGAGGAAATCGAAAAGGCGCTGGAGGAGGGCATCCGCTTTGCAGAGGGCCTGACGCCGCTGGCCATCGAAGTCGATGCGCACGGCGCGGCTACGGCACTGCGCGTATCGCAGCAGCAGCGCGACGAGGCCGGCGCCTGGACCGAAGTTGCGCAGGCCGAGCTCCCCGCCCGCACGATCCTGATTGCCGCGGGCACCCAGCCCAATACGGTGCTGGCGCGCGAGGACCCCGGGCACTTTGTGCTCGACGACAAGTATTTCCAGTTGCTCGACGAAGCGGGTGCCGGCGTCACCGTCATTCGCGGCCTCGCCAAGCCCGCCGTGGCCAACGTACTGACCGAAATTCGCCCGGACGGTCGCGCCACCAGTTTCTTCGGCGACCTGCATCCGTCGTTCCACGGCAACGTCGTCAAGGCGATGGCGAGCGCCAAGCAGGGCTATCCGATCGTGTCGCGGGTGCTGGCGCGGGTGGCGCCGGCCTCCGTCGTCGCCGACGCAGCCTTCTACAGCGTGCTCGACGACCGCTGGCGCGCGACGGTGGAACGCGTCGTGCGTCTCACGCCCACCATCGTCGAAGTGGTGGTGCACGCTCCAGCGGCGGCCGAACGCTTCGAGCCCGGCCAGTTCTACCGGCTGCAGAACTATGAAGCGCTGGCCGCCCGCGTCGACGGTACGCGCCTCGCGATGGAAGGCCTCGCGCTGACCGGCGCGTGGGTCGACGCCGAGCGCGGCCTCGTGTCGACCATCGTGCTGGAGATGGGCGGCTCCTCCGACCTGTGCGCGCGCTTGCAACCCGGCGAGCCGGTCGTGCTGATGGGACCCACCGGATCACCGACGGAAATTGAAGCCGGCGAAACCGTGGTGCTCGTGGGCGGCGGCCTGGGCAATGCCGTGCTCTTTTCGATCGGGCAGGCCTTTCGCCGCGCCGGGTCCAAGGTGCTTTACTTTGCCGGCTACAAGAAGCTGATTGATCGCTACAAGGTCGCCGACATCGAGGCCGCCGCCGACGTGGTGGTCTGGTGCTGCGACGAGGCGCCGGGCTTTGTCGCGGACCGTCCGCAGGATCGCACCTTCGTCGGCAATATCGTCGAGGCGTTGCGCGCCTATGCCACCGGCGAACTGGGGCCCGCCACCATTCCATTGCCGACAGGTGATCGCATTATCGCCATCGGCTCCGACAAGATGATGGCGGCGGTGACGCGCGCGCGGCACGGCGTGCTGGCGCCCTACGTCAAGCCGGGACACCGGGCGTTCGGTTCGATCAACTCGCCGATGCAATGCATGATGAAGGAGATCTGCGCGCAATGCCTGCAGCCGCAGATCGACCCCGACACCGGCAAGGTTACCTACGTGTTTTCATGCTTCAACCAGGACCAGGCGCTGGACCGGGTCGACTTCGCCGGTCTGGACCTGCGCTTGCGGCAGAACGCCGTGCAGGAAAAGCTGATGTCGCGGTGGATCGCACACGTCGGCGGCGGGGCGTAGCGGTCACGCATCAGGCAACGCCCCCTCGCAGCGAGCGCGGAGGTGAAAAGACAACGCCCGCTGAATGTGCGCGGGCGTTTGGGGGGGTGTTGGTGCCGGCGAGAAGAATCGAACTCCCGACCTTCGCATTACGAATGCGCTGCTCTACCAACTGAGCTACGCCGGCTTAAGTAGGCCAAGCCCTCAATTATAGCCCGGGAAAAGGTACCCGGGCAACTGAACCTCACTGCGCACCGACGGCTTCGCGCACGGGTCGCGTCAGCGCAGTGGCGCGGCGGGTGCAGCCGCGGCCGCAGGGGTCGTGGCGAAGAGCAATTCGGAGAGCAATGCACGGGTCCCGTTCCACATGATCTCAACCCCGATGCACAGCATGATGAAGGCCGACAGCCGCAGCACCACCATCGTGCGGTTGTGTCCCAGCCACAATCCCACCCGCTTCGCGTAGCGATACGCCAGCCAGATCGCAACCGCGATCAGCGCCACGGCGCACATGGCCGCCACGAAACCGACCAGCACGCGTTCGATGCCGTGCGCATGATTGGCGCCCAGCGTGATCGCGACCGAAATCGCTCCGGGATCGACGGTCAGCGGCAGGGTCAGCGGGTAGAACGCGCGCAGCAACACCTTGTCGTCCGGCAACGGCACCGACTCGGTGGCCGCCGCCGGTTCACCGGTCAGCATGTTCCACGCCAACGCGCACAACACCGCGCCGCCGGCCACCTGCACCACGGGCACCGAGAGCCCGAAGAGCTTCAGGACAAACGCGCCGAAGATCAGCGAGCCCATCAGCAGGACGAACGAATTGATCGCAATCCGCCACGCCAGCTGGCGTCGTGCCGCGTCCGAGCTGCCGGCGGTCATGGCGAGAAAAATTGGCGCGCTGCCCGCGGGATTGACAATCGGCAGCAGGCCGGCCACGACCAGCGCAAACGCGGACAGGAAGCTGCGCAGGTCGGCGGTGAGCGAGAGGTCGAACACGATGGCGAAGGCGCATGTCGGGCGCAGGGACACGCGGCGCGGGTACACTAGCACGGCTTGGCCCCGTCCGACATCCCCATCCCTTGTCCGATACCCGCCCTATCTTTGGATTTCACGCTGTGACCGCGCGGCTGCGCCAGCGGCCCGATTCGGTGCACGCGCTGTACCTGCAGTCGGGTCGCGACGACGGACGCGCTCGCGACATCACCGCGCGCGCCAAGGCCGCGGGCGTGGCCTTGCACGTGGTCGACGCCACGCGGATGACCACGCTGGCCGGCGCAGGGACGCACCAGGGTGTCGTTGCGGTGGTCGACAACGCGTTGCCGCACGTCACGCTGGACGACGTGCTGGCCGACCCGGCCGAACCGCCGTTGCTGCTGATCCTCGACGGCGTCACCGATCCGCACAACCTGGGCGCGTGCCTGCGCAGCGCCGATGCCTTCGGCGCGCAGGCCGTCATCGTGCCGAAGGATCGCGCGGTCGGCGTCACCGCCACGGTGATGAAAACAGCCAGCGGCGCCGCCGACACGGTGCCGGTGATCGCGGTCACCAACCTCGCGCGCACGATGCGCGAACTGAAAGAGCGTGAGGTCTGGCTGATCGGTGCCGATGCCGGTGGAGAGAGCATCGTCAGCGCCGACCTCAGGGGCCCGGTGGCATGGGTCCTGGGAGCCGAAGGCGCGGGATTGCGCCGGCTCACCCGCGAATCGTGCGACCGCGTGGTCGGCATTCCGCGGGGCGGCACCGTCGAGAGCCTCAACGTGTCGGTGTCCGCAGGCATTTGCCTGTTTGCGACCCGCGCGGCGAGAATACGCGGCTAGGGCCTGTTAACGCTATGAACGCGAACGCGTTGCAGGGCCAAAAACGCCCAGCGCAAGGCGCGAATGCGAAGCCAGGTCGGGTACCTGGCGAGCATTCGCAACGCGGCGCTGGGCGTTTTTGGCAGCAACCCGAAGGGAGCGGGTGGCATGGGGCGCCACTCTTTGTTGCTCTCCTCGCCAAGACTTCTAGTCTTGGCTTCGTCGGCTGCCGCGATTGGCGCCCCATGCCATCCGCTCGCGTTCGTGTTCATAGCGTTAACAGGCCCTAAATGCTGGCGTTCATCCTCCGTCGCGTCCTGCAGTCCATCGCCGTCCTCCTGGTGGTCGCGTTCATCGCCTTCGGCTTGTTCAACTTCACCGGCGATCCCGTGGCGTTCATGCTGCCGCAGCAGGCCACCATCCAGGACCGCGAAAACCTGCGCAAGGACCTGGGCATCGACCGCCCGTTCTACGTGCAGTTCGTCAAGTTCGTCGATAACGCCGTGCACGGGGATTTCGGCCTGTCGCTGCGGCAGGGCCGCCCGGTATCGACGCTCATTCGCGAACGGCTGCCTGCCACACTCGAACTTTCGGTCGCGGCGGCGCTGCTGGCGATCTGCATCGGCATTCCCGCCGGCGTCTACACGGCGCTGCGCCGCGAGAGTTTCGGCGCACAGGCGTTGCTGGCCATCTCGCTCGTGGGCGTCAGCCTGCCCACGTTCCTGATCGGCATCCTGCTGATCTTGGTGTTTGCCGTGCAACTGGGCTGGCTGCCCTCGTTCGGGCGGGGCGACACCGTGGCCATCGGCTGGTGGACCACCGGCTTGCTTACCGCCAGCGGCTGGAAAGCGCTGCTCCTGCCGGCGATCACGCTGTCGTTTTTCCAGATGACGCTGATCATGCGGCTGGTGCGCTCGGAAATGCTCGAGGTCCTGCGTACCGACTACGTGAAATTCGCGCGCGCCCGCGGGCTGTCCGATCGCGCCATCCACTTCGGTCACGCGCTCAAGAACACGCTGGTGCCGGTGATCACCATCATCGGCCTGCAGCTCGGCGCCATCATCGCGTTTGCGCTCGTCACCGAGACGGTGTTCCAGTGGCCCGGCATGGGCCTGCTCTTCATCCAGGCCGTCTATTTCGCCGACATCCCGATCATGGCGGCGTACCTCTGTTTCATCGCGCTCGTCTTCGTGCTCATCAACCTTGTCGTCGATCTTCTCTACTACACAGTCGATCCGCGCCTGCGCATCGATGCCGGCGCCGCTGCCGGGCACTGACGCCGATTCATCCACCTTTCACGCCACCTTACTTCCGCCCATGAAGCCTTCCGAGTATATCCATCGCTGGCACGACGAGTTCACGCTGATCCGCCGCGACCTTCACGCACATCCGGAACTCGGATTCGAGGAGCACCGCACGGCCAAGGTGGTGCAGGAGCGACTGGCCGCGCTGGGCATCGAACACCATACCGGCATCGGCAAGACCGGCGTGGTCGCAGTCATTCAGGGGCGCCAGCACACCAGCGGGCGTTCGGTCGGACTGCGCGCCGACATGGATGCGTTGCCGATGCACGAGGAGAACGAATTCGCGCACAAGTCGCGCTACGAAGGCCGCATGCACGGGTGCGGCCATGACGGGCACACGACGATGCTGCTGGCCGCGGCGCGCTACCTGCACGAGACCCGCAACTTCGACGGGACGGCCTACCTCATCTTCCAGCCAGGCGAAGAAGGCTTCGCGGGCGCCAAGGCGATGATCGACGACGGCCTCTTCGAGCGCTTCCCGGCCGAACAGGTGTACGCGCTGCATAACTGGCCCGGGCTTCCACCCGGGCGCATCGGTATCACACCCGGGCCGGCGATGGCGGCGGCCGATCGCATCGAAATCACCATCGACGGCAAGGGTGGGCACGGCGCCCATCCGCATGCCGCCATCGATCCGGTGCTGGTGGCGGGCCACATCATCACCGCGGCGCAGTCGATCGTGAGTCGCAACGTCAGCCCCATCGACACCGCGGTGGTGAGCCTGTGCGCCATGCAGGCCGGCAACCCGGGTGCGATGAGCGTGATCCCGTCCCATGCCAAGCTCGTGGGTACCGTGCGCACGTTCCGTCCGGCCACGCAGGACATGATCGAAGCCCGCCTGCATGCGCTGGTGCAATCGATTGCGGCGGCCTTCGGCGCCAAGGCCACGCTGCGCTACGAGCGCGTCTATCCCGCCACCGTCAACCACGTCCGCGAAGCGATGTTCGCGGCCGACGTGGCCGAGCAGTTGATCGGCGCCGACAATGTCGTGCGCAACCTCGACCCGTCGATGGGTGCCGAGGATTTCTCGTTCATGCTGCAGGCCAGGCCCGGCGCGTTCGCGCGACTGGGGCAGGGCGGGGCGGAGGGCGGCTGCTTCCTGCACAACAGCACCTACGATTTCAACGATGCAGTGATTCCGCTGGGCGCCGGCTATCTCGCGGCGCTGGCCGAAGCTGCGATGCCGCTTGCTCCGGCGGCATAGCGGTCACCTCACCTCTCTGCCTGCCCCCCCCGTGACCATGGCCCCGCCCGCCCATTTCTCGGCCACCTATGCCGACGCACGTCAGCGATTCCTCGCCGCCGCCACCATGCGCGGCTTGTCGCTGGCGAGCCACGTGCACCCGCATGTCCGAGGCACCGACGGCGAGGAACTGGCCATCGATGTGGCATGCATGGGGCCGCTCGACGCGCAGTCCGTGCTGGTGCTCATCTCAGGCACCCATGGGGCCGAAGGTTTCTGTGGATCCGGCGCGCAGGTGGGCTTGCTGCACGATGAGCGATTCTTCGCGGCGGCGCTGGCCTCGGGCGTGCGCGTGGTCCTGCTGCATGCGCTCAATCCCTACGGCTTCTCGCACCTGCGGCGTACCAACGAAGACAACATCGACCTCAATCGCAATTTTCGTGACTTTGCGTCGCCGCCGCTGGTCAATGCGGCCTACGCCGAAGTGCACGGGTTCATGGTGCCGACGGCGTGGCCGCCTGGCGCCGACGCGATTGCGCAACTGCAGGCGTATGTAGCGAAGCGCGGACTGCCGGCGCTGCAGGCGGCGGTCACCGGCGGCCAGTGCGAATATCCCGAGGGCCTCTTCTACGGCGGCGTGCGGCCGGCATGGAGCAACGTCGTGCTGCGCCAGTTGCTGCGCGCGGAAGCGTCCCGCTGCCGGACGCTCGGCTGGATCGACTTCCACACCGGACTTGGACCGCGCGGTCACGGCGAGAAGATCCTCGCCGGCGGCAACATGGCCGACCTCGCGCGCGCCAAAGGCTGGTGGGGGCCGGACGTCACGTCGTTTGTCGATGGCTCGTCGACATCGGCCCCGCTTACCGGCGTGAACTTCAACGCCGTATACGACGAATGCCCACAAGCCGACTACGCCGGGATTGCGCTCGAATACGGCACGCTGCCCATGCTGGAGATCCTGGATGCCCTGCGCGCCGACCAGTGGCTGGCCAACACGCCGAGCGCGTCCGCAGCGATGCGCGCGACGATCAAGCGCCGGATCCGCGATGCGTTCTACCAGGACGCCGACGACTGGAAGGTGATGGTGTACGACCAGGCACTGGACTGCACGCTGGCGGCGCTCACCGCCCTGCGCGGCACCGCGAAGGCCAACGCAGCGTGAACGATTCGGCGCCGACGCCATTGGCCGCGCTGGTGGCCCCGCCCACGTGGCGCGAACGCGTGGCGGCAGCGTGGGACAGCGACGTGGCATGGAGCTTCCGCCGCTCGCCGCTGGCCATCGTCTCGTTCGTAGTCCTGCTGATCTGCGTCGGTGCGGCGGTATTCGCGCCATGGCTCGCGCCGCACAATCCGTTCGACCTGCGCACGCTCAATCTCAACGATGCGCTGCTGCCGCCGAGTTTCAGCGCCGGTGGCCGGGCCGGATATCTCCTTGGCACCGACGACCAGGGCCGCGACGTGTTCTCCGCGATCATGTATGGCGCGCGCGTGTCGCTGCTGGTGGGCCTCGCGTCGGTGGTGCTGGCCATGCTGCTCGGCGTGTCGCTGGGACTGCTTGCGGGCTACGTCGGGGGCAAGTTCGATGCGGTGATCATGCGCATCGCCGACGTCCAGCTGTCGTTTCCGGCCATCCTGATCGCGTTGCTGATCGACGGGGTTTTCCGCGCGGTGCTGCCGCGCGATTCGCACGGCGAGGTGGCGCTGCTGGTGATCGTGCTCGCCATCGGCTTCTCCAACTGGGTGCAATACGCGCGCACGGTGCGCGGCTCGACGATGGTGGAAAAGAACAAGGAATACATCCAGGCGGCGCGTGTGATCGGTATATCGCCATTCACCATCATGCGTCGACACCTGCTGCCCAATGTGCTGGGACCCGTGCTGGTGCTGGCCACGATCAACATCGCCACCGCGATCCTGACCGAGGCCACGTTGAGCTTCCTCGGCGTGGGGGTGCCGCCCACGCAGCCATCGCTGGGCACGCTGATCCGCATCGGCAACGACTTTTTGTTCTCGGGTGAATGGTGGATTACCATCTTCCCGGGCGCTGCACTGGTGGTGATGGTGCTGTCGATCAACCTGCTGGGCGATTGGCTGCGCGACGCGTTGAACCCGCGGTTGCGTTGATGCTGTCCATCCGGTTCACGCCTTCGAATTTCGATCTGGACGAACGGGAGACTCAAGATGCGCAAGATTTCATGGCTAACGTTGCTGGTGCCGCTGGCCATGCCGGTGGTGCTTTCGGGATGTGCCACGTGGGGACCCACGTGGAGCGAAATCACCGGGCAGCGCTTCAATATGACCATCGTCAACCGGCGGCCGGCAATCATCGACCGGGTCGATAACGAGGGCGCATTTCCGAACCCGAACCTGATCAAGGTCGAGCCCGGCATGCGGCGGCTGGTGGTGCAGGGTCCGGCGCCGGGATGGGCAGGCGGTCCCCCACTGCACGTGATGATGCTCAATGTCGAGCCGTGCAGGCGCTACTACATCAACGCGCAATTCCAGAACACGATCACGCAGGAATGGGCCCCGGTCGTCGACTACGTCGAGAGTATCCCCGGGTGCCAGCTGCCCATGGCGTCCAAGTAAGCCATCCGATGCAAGCCGCCCCGGGGCCGCTGCTGACGGTCGAGCGTCTGCGCGTTGAATTTCCAACGCGCCGCGGCACGCTCGTCGCCGTGCACGACCTGTCCTTCGACATCGCGCCTGGCGAGGTGCTGGGCGTGGTCGGTGAGTCGGGTGCGGGCAAGTCGATCACCGGCGCGGCCATCATCGGCCTCATCGATCCGCCGGGCCGCATCGCCGCGGGTGAAATTCGCCTCGCGGGTCGGCGCATCGACAACCTGCCCTATGCCGAGATGCGGCGCATCCGCGGCCGTGAAATCGGTGCGATCTTCCAGGATCCGCTGACCTCGCTCAATCCGCTCTACACGGTGGGCCGGCAACTGACCGAGACCATCCGCACCCATCTCGACATGAACGAGGCCGCTGCGCGCCAACGCGCCATCGGGCTGCTCGAGGAAGTGGGCATCCCGGCGGCGGCGCGGCGCATCGAGCACTATCCGCACCAGTTTTCAGGCGGCATGCGGCAGCGGGTGGTCATTGCGCTCGCGCTGGCAGCCAAGCCGAAGCTGATCGTCGCCGACGAACCCACCACCGCTCTGGACGTGTCGATCCAGTCGCAGATCATCGAGCTCCTGAAGCGGCTGTGCCGTGAGCACGGGACCGCGGTGATGCTCGTCACGCACGACATGGGCGTGATCGCGGAGACCGCGGACCGCGTCGCGGTGATGTACGCAGGGCGCATCGTGGAGATCGGCCCCGTGGCCGACGTCATCCACCGCCCGCAGCACCCGTACACGGTGGGCCTGATGGGCTCGATCCCGTCGATCGTCGATGAGCGCGAACACCTGACGCAGATCGACGGCAGCATGCCGCGCCTCACCGCGCTGCCCTCGGGCTGCGCCTTTCATCCGCGCTGCCCACGTGCCTTCGCCCGCTGCCGCGAAGCGCGCCCCGAGTTGCTCGCCGTCGGCGCGTCGCGCGCCGCCTGCTGGTTGCTGGAATCGCCGACCGCCGCGCCTGCGTTGGCCGAGGCGTCATTGTGAGCGACGACCTGCTGCGCATGACCGGCGTGGCGCGCTCGTTCGACGTGTCGCCGCCGTGGCTCAACCGGGTGCTCGAACGCAAAGGCCGCGTCATCCTCATGGCCGTCGACGGCGTCGATCTCGCCATCCGCAAGGGCGAAACGCTGGGCCTCGTCGGTGAATCCGGCTGCGGCAAGTCGACCATCGCGCGCCTGATCGTCGGCTTGTATGCACCCACCCGCGGCACCATCGTCTACGAAGGCGTGACCATTGCGGGCGAGGGCGTGACCCATGATGCCGCCGCGCTGCGGCGAACCCGGCGCGGCATGCAGATGATCTTTCAGGATCCGTATGCCAGCCTCAATCCGCGCTGGCGGGTGGCCGCCATCGTGGCCGAGCCGATGCGCCTGCACGACCCGGCCTTGACGCACGAAGAGCTGGGCGCGCGCGTCGCGGCGCTGCTTGAGCAGGTGGGGCTGGCCGCCGCGGACGGCACCAAATATCCGCACCAGTTCTCGGGTGGGCAGCGCCAGCGCATTTCGATCGCGCGCGCGCTATCCACCAATCCGTCGTTCCTGGTCTGCGACGAACCCACGTCCGCGCTCGACGTCTCCGTGCAGGCGCAGGTGCTGAACCTGATGCGCGACCTCCAACGCCGCCTCGAGCTCACGTATCTCTTCATCTCGCACAACCTCGCCGTGGTGCACCACATTGCCGATCGCGTCGGCGTGATGTACCTCGGGCGCATCGTCGAGCTGGCGCCCACGCGGGAGCTATTCGGCACGCCACGGCATCCGTACACGCGGATGCTGCTGGACGCCGTCCCCGATCTCGAAATGACCGGTGCCTCGCGCACCGCGGTGGCGGGCGAAGTGCCGAACCCGCTCGATCCGCCCGCAGGTTGCACGTTTCATCCGCGCTGCCCCCACGCCAACGAGCGCTGCCGCGTGGAAATTCCGGCATTGCTCGAGGCCGGCGGCGCGATGGTGGCGTGCCATGGCATTGCCGAAGGGCGCATCCCGATGCGTGCCGCCGCCACGACCGCCAGGTGATGCGGCACCCGGTCCAGCGCGGCCTTTCCGCTATAATTCGACCCGGTTGCCATGCGTCGCGGCGACTGCCACCTGCGGTGGCTTGCACGGGCTCGATGCCGGTCCGAATCCGCCGCATTTTCCGCCACCCCGTTCGCGATCCTTCCCTTGCGCCTCAAAGAAATCAAGCTCGCCGGCTTCAAATCGTTTGTCGATCCGACCACCATTGCCACGCCTGGTCAACTGGTCGGCATCGTCGGTCCCAACGGTTGCGGCAAGTCCAACGTCATCGACGCCGTGCGCTGGGTGCTGGGTGAGTCCAAGGCGTCGGCGTTGCGGGGCGAGTCGATGCAGGACGTCATCTTCAACGGTGCCGGCGAGCGCAAACCGGTGGGCCGGGCGTCGGTGGAGCTGCATTTCGACAACTCCGCCGGACGCATCGGCGGCCAGTGGGGGCAGTACGCCGAGATCTCGATCAAGCGCGTGCTGACGCGCGACGGCGACTCGACGTACTACATCAACAACATCCCGGTGCGCCGCCGGGACATCCACGACCTCTTTCTCGGCACCGGGCTCGGACCGCGCGCCTACGCCATCATCGAGCAAGGCATGATCTCGCGCGTGATCGAGGCCAAGCCCGAGGAGCTGCGCATTTTCCTCGAGGAAGCCGCGGGCGTTTCAAAGTACAAGGAACGGCGCAAGGAAACCGAAGGGCGCCTCGCCGACACGCGCGAAAATCTCTCGCGGGTCGAGGACATTCGCCTCGAACTAGGCACTCAGCTCACGCGGCTCGAGGGTCAGGCCGAGGTGGCGAAACAATACCGCGAGCTCGAGGCGCGCCTGAAGCAATCGCACCACATCCTCTGGTACGCGAGGCAGCAGGAGGCCGCGCGCGCCAAGGATCGCTGCACCGCCGAAGTGGCGTCGCTGGCGTCGGCACTGGAAGCCATCCAGGCCGAGCTGCGCGCCGCCGAGGCGCGGCGCGAAGGCTTGCGGGCCGAGCATTTCACGGCGGGTGACACGCTGCATGAGCGGCAGGGTGCTTACTACGCCGCCAATGCCGAGGTCACGCGGCTCGAACAACAATTGGGATTCGCGCGTGAGACCGAAACGCGGATTGCGCAACAAGTCGCCCAGCTGACGCATGCGCTCGACGCGATCGTCGGCCAGGAATCGACGCTGGCAACGGACTGCGCCGCGGCGGAGGCCGCGCTCGCAACGGCCACGACCCAGCTTGAAGCCGCGGCCGTGGAAGAGCGCGCGGCCATCGATGCCGTCAACCCGCTCGAGGCGCGGGTGGCCGCCGTCAGCGCGTCGCTCAACGCATTGCAGCAGGCCGTGGCACTCATTGAACAGGGTGTGCGCGTGGTCGAGACCCGCCGGGACGGTGCCAACGCCAGCCTGAAGCGGCTGGTGCAACGGCGCGAACGGCTGCAGCAGGAGCTGACGGGTATGCCGGCACCGGCCGTCGATCCGGTCGCGGAAGTGGCCGAGCAACTCGCCCAGGAAAATCAGGAACTCGCCGGCAAGCAGCAGAGCCTCGCCACGCTCCAGCAAAGCGTGGAAGCGCTGCAGGTGGCGCAGCGCGCCTGCGCCGATGCGTGGGAGCGTGACAGTCGCCGCCTGGCGGATCTCGATGCGCGGGCGCAGGCGCTGTCGGCGCTGCAGGAAAAGATCGGCCACGGCAAGGACATCGACGGCTGGCTCGATGCACACGGACTCACGCGGGCGCATCGGCTGTGGCAGGTCCTGGATGTCGACAAGGGTTGGGAAGACGCTCTGGAAGCGGTGCTGCGCGAGCGCCTCAACGCCATCGAACTCGACCAGCTCGATGCCGTGGCCGCATGGACCGGCACCGCGGCGCCGCCGCGGCGCGTGGCGGCATTTGCGCCGGCCATGGCCGGGCAGGCGCCGCACGCCGCCGCCGATGCGCTGCTGGCCAAGGTGCATTGCAAGAGCGACGCCGTCGCGCGGCTGGTCGCCGATGGGCTGCATGGCGTGCACTGCCGGCCCGATCTCGCCGCGGCACTGGCGCAACGCTCGTCGCTCGCCGAGGGCGAAGCCTTCGTCACGCCTGGTGGCCATCTCGTCTCCGCGCAGGGCGTCACGTTTTTCGCGCCTGACGGCGATCTGCACGGCGTCCTGGCGCGGCAACGCGAATTGACCGAACTTACCGGCGCGCTGGTCGGAGCGCGCGAAGCGGCCGCCGCGGCGCGCGCGCAGCGGGATACCATTGACATCGAGTTGCGCGAAGCGCAGCAGACGTATCACGCCGAAAGCCAGGCCGTCACGTCGCAGCAGCGTCGCGTGCATGGACTCGAACTCGAACTCCAGCAGGTGCAGCAGACCGTGGCGGCCACGCAGGCACGGCGCGAGCAGATTGCCGCCGAGATGGCCGAGGTCAATACGCTCGAAGCGCAGGAGACGCAGGCGCGCGACGGCATGACCGCTGAAATTGCCAACCTGCAGTCGAAGCTGCACGACGAATTCGCGCGCCGCGACGTCGAACGCCATGCGCGCAACGAGGCCGAAGTCGCACTGGTGCGGGGCCGCGAGCGGGTGCGCGCGGCCGAGCGGGCCACGCAGGAAGCGGGCTTTGCGCAGCGCAGCGCGCAAGACCGCATCGACGAACTCGAGCGGCGCCACGCCAGCCTGCGGGAGCAGGACCAGCAGCAGCGCGCGCAGCTCGTACAGCTCACCAGCGAACGGGCGGCGATCGACTGGACGCCGGTGGAAGAGGCGTTGCAACGGCAATTGACGGACCGTGCCACGGCCGAGCAGGCGCTGGCAGCGGCGCGCGACCAGCAGGAGGCGTTGGGCACGGCCTTGCGCGCCGCCGACGAAGCCCGCCTGGCGGCGGAGCAAAAGGTCGAACCGGCGCGCGCCAGAATTCTCGAGATGCAATTGAAGGAGCAGGCCGCCGACATCGCCTGTGTCCAGTTCACCGAGCAGTTGACCGATGCGCAGGCAGATCTCGCCAGGTTGCCCGACGCGCTGAAGGCATGGGGCAGTGCCCGCACGCTGCCGGCCGAGATCGAGCGCCTGACCAGCGGCATCGCCGAACTTGGCGCCGTCAACCTGGCGGCGCTGGACGAACTGACCGAGTCGCGTACGCGCAAGGACTATCTCGACGCGCAGGCCGCCGACCTGTCCGAGGCGATGGCCACGCTCGAAACCGCCATTCGCCAGATCGACCGCGAATCGCGCGACATGCTCCAGCAGACTTTCGATTCCGTCAACGCCAATTTCAGCCGCCTGTTTCCGATGCTGTTCGGCGGTGGCCAGGCGCGGCTCGTGCTCACCGGCGAGGAAATCCTCGACGCGGGCGTGCAGGTGGTGGCGCAGCCGCCGGGCAAGCGCAACACGTCGATCCATCTCCTGTCGGGCGGCGAAAAGGCGCTGACGGCGATTTCGCTGGTGTTTGCGCTGTTCGAGTTGAATCCCGCGCCGTTCTGCCTGCTGGATGAGGTCGACGCGCCGCTGGACGATCCCAACACCGAGCGTTTCTGCAAGATGGTGCGCGAGATGGCCGGCGACACGCAGTTCCTGTTCAT
>JANMCS010000035.1:0-10697 GCA_031361405.1 Betaproteobacteria bacterium | reverse complement strand
GCCGCGAGGCTGAAGCCTCGCCTACAAGTTAAAACACAGCCGCGTCAGCGACCCTGTTCTGCCGCGCGCGCGTGATGAGATTGCCCGCGATACCGATCAGCCAGTGGCCGATGATGTAGATCGCGATCGCCCCCAGGATCTTGAGCGCTGGCGCGATGACGATCGGACGGGCGTTGTCGACGAGAACGGCGCGATCCATGCGAGTCCTGATGTTGTTGGCGAAAGACAAAAGGATACGATGAAATCAGGGAGGCACGATGCCCAGTTCGCGAGCCATGCGTTCGACCGTGGCGCGCAACCCCGCCAGCTCCTGTTGCAGCTGCGTGACATTGGCTTTGAGCGCCGCAATTTCACTGACGGTGACAAGGTCACCCCCGGCGCCGTCGGCGGCCTGCATCCGTGCCGCATCCGGCGCGCCGGACAAAAGATGGGCCCAGCGCGTTTCGCGCGCGCCGGGCAGGCGCGGACATTCGACGACCAGCGCCCCCGCAGGCCGGGTCGCAAGCTCGTGCAGGAAGGCCTCGACGGACGAAATGTCGGCAAAGCGGTGCAGGCGATCGGTGTGGATGCGCAGTTCACCGACCGTCTGCGGTCCGCGCAGCATCATCATCGTCAGCAGCGCCACCGACTGCGCGGGAATGGCCAGCACGCGCGCCAGGTTTTGCGCGTAACGCATCACCCGGCCACCACTCGACTCCATCACCAGGTCTAGGCCCTTCAGGCGATCGATGGCGGCTGAAATTTCGGCCTCCGAGGCGTCGATGACGGGGTCGCGGCTGGTCTTCTGGTTGCAGCCGGACTGCAGTGCATTCAACGTCAGCGGGTAGGTGTCCGGCACCGTATGCTGTTTTTCGATCAGCACGCCGAGTACGCGGGTTTCGAGAAGGGACAGAGCGGGCAGTTCCATCGGGCTGCTATTGTGCTGGTTTCCTGCGCTTGGCGCATCACCGGGATGGAACCATGGCCACCGCACCCGAAGTCACCAACATGGCGCTGTTCTGCGATTTCGAGAACGTCGCGCTGGGCGTCCGCGACGCCAACTACGAAAAATTCGACATCGGCAAGGTGCTGGAGCGCCTGCTGTTGAAGGGCAGCATCGTTGTCAAGAAGGCCTACTGCGATTGGGATCGCTACAAGGCTTTCAAGGCGTCGATGCACGAGGCGTCCTTCGAGCTGATCGAGATTCCGCACGTGCGCCAGTCGGGCAAGAACTCCGCCGACATCCGCATGGTCGTCGACGCGCTCGACCTCTGTTACACGAAGGCGCACGTCGAGACCTTCGTCATCATCAGCGGCGATTCCGATTTTTCGCCGCTGGTGTCGAAGCTGCGCGAAAACAACAAGATCGTGATCGGCGTCGGCGTGAAGAATTCCACGTCCGACCTGTTGATCGCCAACTGCGACGAATTCATTTTCTACGACGATCTCGTCCGCGAGAAGAAGAAGACGGCCACGCGCCGCGCCGCGGCCAAGTCCACCGTTGCGGCCAAGCCCAAGCCCGCGGCCAAGAAGGCGCTCGACGGCGCGGCCGGCGTGGACAAGTCTCCCCTCGAGGCTGCGCCGGTGCCCGTGCCCAAGGGCGACGAAGCCAGGCGCGAGGAAGCGCTCGACCTCATCGTCGAAACGGTCGAGGCGCTGACCAACGAGCGCGGCGCCGAGGAAAAAATCTGGGGCTCGATGGTCAAGCAGGCGCTGAAGCGCCGCAAGCCGGGGTTCAACGAGTCGTATTACGGTTTTCGCTCGTTCAACAGCATGCTGGAAGAGGCCGCGCGCGCCGGCAGCCTGGAGTTGGAGAGTGACGAGAAGTCGGGCGGGTATCGCGTGCGGCTGATGACGTCGGAGGATTGAATCGCGACACCTTCCACCAGCTTGCCAGGTGAATTGGCGATGGGTCGAGCTCCGGGCACTCGAATTGCTGCACGACGAGTCGCTTGCCAAGTATGGCGGCGGGTCCGGTTTGCGTGATGCTTGCTTGAATCCGCCCTCGCGCGACCGCTCAATCGGGTTGCGTATGCAAAGAGGGTTCTGGCAGTGATTTTCAGGCAAGCCGCATCCGGCTGCCGGTGGGGTCATGGAGTGGAAGCGTAACGCGATCAGCGCGGCGGCGCTCGCCTAGAATCTCCACTTCAAAGCGCGTGGTGTCCTTGGCGATCGATGCGGGAACGTACGCGAGGGCGATCGACTTCCCGACGCAATGGCCGTAGCCGCCGGAGGTCACCCAACCCACGACCTTGTCGTCGTGCCATACCGGTTCGTCGCCGTTGGCGTCGGCGTCGGCAGCATCCACCACCAGCGTGATCAATCGCCGGGTGGGACCCGCTATGCGTTCCTTCCGCGCCGCGACGTGGCCGATGAAATCGTCTTTGCCGAGGTCGATGAAACGATCGAGGCCGGCTTCGCCGGGTGAGTAGATCGGGCGGTACTCCCGCGCCCAGTTGCCGAAACTTTTTTCCAGACGCAGGCAGTTAAGTGCGCGCGCGCCGAAGTGCCTCAAATCGAACGCCGCGCCGGCGTGGACCAGCGCCTCATAGAGCGTGCGCTGGCAATCCGCCGGAACCCAGATCTCGTAGCCGAGTTCGCCGGTAAACGAGATGCGACCGATATGCACTGGCACGGTCGCAATTTCGGCCTGGCGAAAGGCCAGAAAGGGAAAATCCGCATTGTCCATCTGGTTGACGCCCATCGATGTGAGCAAGTCGCGCGAACGGGGACCGGCGATGGCGAGCCCGAGCATTTCCGTTCGCAACGAGCGCAGGGCGACGCCGGTGTCCGGCAGCAACGACTCGAACCAGCGCAGGTGATACTCCTCGGCACTGCCGGAACCAAACAGGAAGAAGCGGCTGCCGCCGGCATTGGCGACGGTGAAATCGCCGATCAGTTTGCCCTTGTGATTGAGCATGGGCGCAAGTGCCATGCGACCTTGGCGCGGCAGCCTGTTGGCAAGAACATGCTCGAGCCACGCAGGTGCACCCGACCCGCTGACTTCGTACCTGCCAAAGGTCGCGATTTCCAGCAGGCCCACGGCAGTGCGCACCGCCTTGCATTCCGCGCCCACCGGCCCATGCGCGTTCGAGCGTCGAAATGTCACGTCTTCGACGGGCTCGGTCCCCGGGGGCGCGAACCACAACGCATGCTCCAATCCGAAGGCTGCGCCGAACACCGCGCCTTCCGCCTTCAACAAGTCATAGATCGGAGTCGTGCGCACCGGCCGCGCGGCAGGAAGCTCCTCGTTGGGAAAGCGGATACGAAAGCGGCGCGAGTAGTTTTCGCGGACGCGCGCGTTGGTATACGCCATCGTCGTCCAGTCGCCGAAGCGCGAGACATCCATCGCCCAGACGTCGAAACCCGGGTCGCCGTGCACCATCCAGTTGGCCAGAGCCAGGCCCACGCCGCCGCCTTGGCTGAAACCGGCCATCACGCCGCATGCCACCCAGTAGTTCGGCAGCCCCCGGACTGGTCCCAGCAGCGGATTGCCGTCCGGTGCAAATGTGAAGGGCCCGTTGACGATGCGCTTGATCCCCGCGCGCTCCAGGGCCGGGAAATGCGCAAAGCCGACTTCAAGGTTGGACGCGATGCGGTCGAGATCCGGCGGCAGCAGCTCATGCGCGAAGTCCCACGGTGTCTCACGCACGGACCAGGGCACGCCGGCTTTTTCATAGGTGCCGATCAGCATTCCGCGACCTTCCTGCCGCATGTAGATCTCGCCCTCGAAATCGATGACATGCAGCATCTCGGTAGCCGCAGCAGCGACCTCCGGAATTTCTCCGGTCACGAGATAGTGATGCTCCATGGCCAGCACCGGCAGCTCGAGCCCGGTCATCCGACCAACTTCGCGTGCCCACAGGCCGCCGGCGTTCACGACGTGCTGCGCGACCAGATTCCCCTGCTCGGTGATGACGTCCCACTGCCGGTCGGGACGTGCGATCAGTTCGAGCACGCGGGTGAAGCGATGGACCTCCGCACCGCGATTGCGGGCGGCTCGGGCGTAGGCTTGGGTAACGCCCGCCGGGTCGACGTGGCCTTCGAGCGGGTTGTACAACGCGCCGACGAAGTGCCGCCTGTCCAGCAGCGGAAAGAGGCGCGCGGCCTCGTCGATGGAAATGAGCTCCAAGTCGAGCCCCAGATAGCGGCCGCGACCTGCTGCAAGCCGCAGGAAATCCATCCGTTCGCGCGTACCGGCAAGGTTGATGCCGCCGGTGATGTGGATGCCGCACGATTGGCCGGATTCGGCCTCGAGCTCCCGGTACAGCTCGATCGTATAGCGTTGCAGCTTGGCGACATTCGGATCACCGTTCAACGTATGCATGCCGCCAGCCGCGTGCCACGTCGAGCCGGACGTCAATTCATTGCGTTCGAGCAGGACCACGTCGGTCCAGCCGGCCTTGGTCAGGTGGTATAGGACGCTTGCGCCGACGACGCCACCGCCGATCACGGCAACCTGCACATGGGTCTTCAAAGTATTTGCCGCAGAAATTCGCGCGTACGGGCGTGTTGCGGGTTGCCGAAGAATGTTGCGGGCGGTCCGCCTTCGACGATGATGCCGTGGTCGGTGAAATAGACATGGTTGGCCACTTCGCGGGCAAACCCCATTTCGTGCGTGACCAGAATCGATGTCATCCCTTCCTCGACCAGTTGGCGAATGGTCAACAGCACTTCCTTCACCGTTTCCGGGTCCAGTGCGGCGGTGACTTCGTCGAACAGCATCACCGAAGGCCGCATGGCGAGCGCCCGTGCAATGGCCACGCGCTGCTGTTGCCCACCCGAAAGTTCGCCCGGAAAGCTGTGCTCCTTCCCGGCCAGGCGTACCTTTTTCAACAGCGCATGGGCGCGTTCCTCGACCTCCGCTGGCGGCTGCTTCAACACCTGGACGGGTGCCATCATGATGTTCTGCAGCGCAGTCTTGTGCGGTAACAGGTTGTACTGCTGAAACACCATCGATACGTCCTTGCGCAACGCGACCATTTCCCGGTCCGTGCGCAGCTGATGCACCGCGTGCGTGCCCACGTACACTTCGCCGCGATCGACAGGGATCAATCCGTTGATACAGCGCAGCAGCGTGGACTTGCCGGAGCCCGAAGGCCCGATGATGCATACGGCTTCACCCTTGGCCACGGCCAGGGACACACCCTTCAAGACGGCAACCGTACCAAAGGACTTGTGGACATCGACGATGCGGACGATCGGATCGAGGGCGGGCGCAGTGGTCATGGTGATGGACGCGCAAGGGGCGAGGAGCCCTTGGCGCTGGAGTCCGGCACCGCAAGGACCGTGGGCACGTGTCCAGTGGCCGCAAGGAAGCGCTCGAGATCGGCGTGCGTGAGGATCATCGTCGCAGTGTTCACCAGCGGGTGCGCCTGGACCGAAGGCGCGGTCCAGAGCGCTTCGTCGATGACGAATTCCACCGCACCTTGCGCGTCATTGCAAAGCGCCAGCAGGCTTACCGCACCCGGCGCGACGCCGAGATGCCGTTGCAATCGTTCAGGCGACGCGAAACCGAGGCGCCCCGCATCGAGCATCACGCCCAGTACCATGTTGTCCACCGTGCGGTCATGTCTCAAAGTGACAAGAAAGTGGCGCAGCCCTTTCTTGTCACGCAGGAACAGATTCTTCGTCTTGGCGCCCGGCAACCGCGGCACCAGTCGCTCGGATTCCGCCACGGTCATCACCGGCGGGTGCTCTTGGCGCTGCGGCATGATTCCGAGCTGGTGCAGGAGGGTGTCGAGTTCCATCAACGCACCGCGTAGCGAGCTTCGAGACGACGGGTCCACGCGGCGATCGGGTAGCAGTAGGCAAAAAACCAGAGCAGCACGTAACTATAGATCGGGATCAAGAGATCGGTGCGGCCTTCGGCGTTGGTGATGCGCCCGGTCAGCGTCATCACTTCCCCCACCCCGACGATCGACGCCAGCGTGGTGGCCATGGTGAGGATCGCGTACCAGTTCATCCACGGGGGAAGCATGCGCTTGATGCATTGCGGCAGGATGATGAGCCAGAGCGTCTCCCGTCGCGAAAACGCCAGCGTGCGCGCCGCATCCCATTGCCCGGTAGGGATCGACTGGACGGCGCCGCGGACGATCTCAGCGAGATTGGCCATGATGGGCAGGGCCAGTCCCAGCGTGGCTTTGAGCCAATCCGGGAACGGAATCGTCGTGTTGCCCATGTGAAATTCGAAGGGCATCAGGAACATGACGAAGAACAGCAATACCAGCCACGGAGCGTTGCGGAAGAACTGCACGACGAGCCACGACGAGCCGCGGATCGGGGCCAGCAGCGAAATTCGCGCGAGCCCCAGCGCTACCCCGGCGACGGTGCCCAGTGCCATCGCGACGACACTGATCAGCAGATTGAACAAAAATCCCTTGAAGAGAAGAGGTGTCCACTTGATCAGCAGTTCGATGACGCTTGCCTGGTCCGTTGCGGCGCGAACCTGCGCCACCGCCATTGAAACTGCAAATACGGCGAGCATGGCGACGCCGGTCCGCAGCACAAACAGCCCGCTGCCGCTGGACCGGTCGGCCGTCCAGGTCCGCGGGGCATGCAGACGAACCGGTAGCAGCACCGCCAGGTGCGCGGCGTCATCCGCCGGCATGTCCGCAGGTTGCGATCGGCGAATCATTGACCGAATCCCGGCACCCGCAGGCGCTGTTCCAGCCACTGCATCACCTGATTGATGATGCCGACGATCGCAATGTAGGAGATCAACAGGACGACCATCATGGCGGGGACATTGACCTGCTCGGACCAGATTTGCGCGGACATGTATAACAGTTCCGGGACTGCGATGGCATAGGCGAGCGTCGTCGTCTTGACCAGATTGATGAGATTGTTGGTCATCGCCGGCATCGTCACCCGAATGGCCAGCGGCAGCACCACCCGGCGATAGGTCTGCCAGCGCGAATAGCCGAGCGACTCCGCCGCCTCGATCATCGCCTTTGGCACCGCCTCGATACCGGCGCGAAAGATCTCAGCGGCAAACGCGGCCTCGAGCAGCGTCAGCGATACAACGGCCCAGCCGAAGGAGCCCAGGATCGGCGTGCCGTCGATCCTGGGCAGCACGGGTCCCAACGCGAAGTAGAAGAAATACAGCTGCACCAGCGGCGGTGTATTGCGAAAGAGCTGGACGAACCCAGCCACGCCGCGGCGCACCACCACACTGCGCGCGTTGGTGAGACCCGCGAGCAATGCGCCGAGTGCAACGCTTGCGACCAGACAGTAAGCCGACAGCTTGAGCGTCGTGCCAAGCCCCTGCAGAAAGCGGGTGCGGTCGTAGCTGTCGTAGAAAATCGTCAGCTTGATGCCGGTCGCCTGGTACAACCAGAGAAACCAGCTTGCGACCTCATCCACGATCGATGTCTTCTTGACGAGCAGTGCCGGGTACGGCGGGCCGGATAACTTCGCCGCACCCGTCACGCTCGCAGGCGCGGAGCTTTACTTCGCCTTGGCCTGCTGTTCGAGCAGGAAGGGCGATTGTGGAATCCCCCACTTCTTCTCAAGGTCGAGGATGAATCCGGTCTTGTGCCATTCCTTGCTGACGTTGGCGACATACTCGGCGAACTTGGGGTCGTCCTTGCGCACGCCCATGCCCCACGGTTCCGGGTCGATAGCCGGCACGACCATGGCGTAGTCAGCCCACTTGGCGTCGGCCATGATGCCGGCGAAGAATGTCGTGTCGAACACGACGCCAACGCAATTGCCACCCTCGAGCGCCGCCATCGCCTCGGTCACGCCCTTGAACACCACGAGCTGGGCTCCGAATTCCTCGCCGGTGCGGCGGTTGTAGTACGCGCCCTGGATGCCGCAGATCGCTTTGCCCTTGATATCGGCCCAGGTCTTGAGCCCGGAATTTTTCTTGCCGAAGATCGTCGCCGCGCCGGCGTAGTAGAACGGCTGCGGGATGCCCACGACCTCGGCCCGGTCAGGTCTGTACGCCATGGTGGCGATCATCAGATCGATCCGGCCCTGTTTTAAGAATTCCATCCGGTTCGCCGCGACCACGGGCACCAGTTCGATCGGTACGCCAAGCCGCTTGGCGATGTCACTGGCAAGGTCGATTTCGAGCCCGACGATCTTGCCCGATGGATCGGTAAACCCGAAGGGCTTGTAATCGGCCTTGACGCCGACGACGAGCTTGCCTTTCTGCTTGACACTTTGCATGGTGTCGACTTGTGCAGCGACGGGTCCGGCGGCCAGCAGAGCGGTGGCGGCAAGCAGGGCCAGCCGCGGCAGGAAGTTCGTGATGTGCATGTTGGGTCTCCAATGGTGGACGCCTGAACGGGCCTAGCGTTATAACCTGCCATGTGCTCGGCATGACATCTTGCGCTTTTTCCCCATCGAATTGGGCCATGAAATACGTCTTGGAGCGTAAACCCTTCGCCGCCCGCGACACCAACGGCCGCTGCGGGATTAGCCATTGTGCACGCCGGTATCTAACAGGCGAATGCCGGCAGCAGGCTCTTGCGCGCTGGAAAACGGTTCGAAAACCAGGATTCACACGCGGCGATGGTGCGTTCCCTGCGATAAGCCATTGTGCATGGTGGCTGCCGCGCCACTGATACGACATCGCGGTGGCGTGACACGCAGCCCCAGATGGCGAACAATGCAAGCCGACTCCGAGGCCACCTTCCGTTGAAGTATTCGATCTTTTCACTCGCCCGCAACGCGGTCAGCCACCACGAACGCTGGCCGCTGGCGTGGCGCAGCCCTTCACCCAAGCCGCACTACGATGCCGTGATCGTCGGGGGTGGCGGCCATGGCCTAGCCACGGCCTACTACCTCGCCAGCAATCATGGCATGACCAACATTGCCGTGCTGGAAAAGGGATGGCTCGGCGGCGGCAACACCGGCCGCAACACCACGATCGTTCGTTCCAACTACCACCTCGATGCCAATGCCCACTTCTACGAATTCTCCCTCAAGTTGTGGGAGGGCCTGGCGCAGGAGCTGAACTTCAACGTAATGTACAGCGCGCGAGGCGTTCTGAATCTCGTGCATTCGCCCGCGGACATGGATGCGGCGATGCGCCGGGGCAACGCCATGCGGTTGAACGGCATCGACGCCCAGTTCCTGTCCTGCGATGAGATTGCGCGTCGCGTGCGCAACCTGGACTGTTCCAGCGCCGCCCGCTTTCCCATCCTGGGCGGCCTGCTGCAACCGCGCGGCGGCACCGTGCGGCACGACGCCGTGGCCTGGGGTTATGCACGCGGGGCGGATGCGCATGGCGTCGATGTGATCCAGCAATGTGAAGTCACGGGCATCCGCGTTTCCGGGGGCGTCGTCACCGGGGTCGAGACCACCCGCGGTTTCATTGGCACGCCAAAGGTCGGCGTCGCAGTCGCGGGCCATTCCGGCCAGGTGGCCGCCATGGCGGGCATCACGCTTCCCATCGAGTCGCACGTACTGCAGGCCATGGTGTCGGAGCCGGTGAAGCCCGTGCTCGACACGGTCGTGACCTCCGGCGCCGTGCACTTCTACATCAGTCAATCGGACAAGGGCGAGCTGGTCATGGGCGGCGATCTCGACTTCTATAACTCGTACGCGCAGCGCGGCAACCTGCCCATCGTCGAGCACGTGGCGGGCGCCTGTCTCGCGCTCTTCCCCAGTTTCGGGCGCCTGAAGCTGCTGCGCACCTGGGGCGGGATCATGGACATGACGATGGATGGCAGTCCGATCATCGGCAAGCTGCCTGTTCCCGGTCTCTACATGACGGGAGGCTGGTGCTACGGCGGCTTCAAGGCCACGCCCGCGTCCGGATTCCTGCTCGCGCACACGATCGCCCACGACGCGCCTCACGCCCTGAACGCGGCGTTCACCCTCGAGCGATTCGCGCAGGGTCGGTTGCTGGATGAAAAGGGTGCCGGGCCCTATGCCTGGGCGCATTGACTATGAACGGGCGATGACATGCTGTTGATTCCCTGCCCCTGCTGCGGTCCGCGCAACCAGATCGAATTCACCTACGGCGGCGATGCCACGGTACGCCGTCCGGCCACCGATGCGCCGGCGGCCGCCTGGATCGAGTATGTCTACCTGCGCGACAACCCCTGCGGGCCGCACGATGAATTGTGGCTGCACAGTGCGGGCTGCCGCAGCTGGTTCAAGGTCCGCCGCGACACCCGCACCCACGACGTTCTCGCCAGCGCGCGGATCGGAGAAGAATTCGTCGAGGTGGCGCGGTGACACAACCGTTTCGCCTGCCGGAAGGAGGGAACATCGATCGCTCGCGCGGAATCGCCTTCACCTATGACGGTGTCGCCTGCCAGGGATACACCGGGGATACGCTGGCCTCCGCCCTGCTGGCCAATGGGGTCCACCTCGTCGGTCGCAGCTTCAAATATCATCGACCGCGCGGAATCTACAGCGCCGGTACCGAGGAGCCCAATGCGCTGGTGCAATTAAACGGCGGAGCCTTGACCGAGCCCAACGCCCGCGCGACCACGCTCGAACTCTACGACGGTCTGTCGGCGACCAGCCAGAATTGCTGGCCGTCGGTGCGCTTCGACGTCGGTGCCCTCAACGATTCGATGTCGCGGCTGATTCCCGCCGGCTTCTACTACAAGACGTTCATGTGGCCCGCGACGCCGGCGTGGTGGCTGAAGTACGAGCATTTGATACGCCACGCCGCCGGCATGGGTCGCGCCGCGAGCCAACCCGATCCCGATGCTTACGAGCATCAGTACGCGCATTGCGACGTCCTGGTGATC
>JANMCS010000018.1:0-6850 GCA_031361405.1 Betaproteobacteria bacterium | reverse complement strand
CTTCCGGAAGTGGAGTCTGACCCTACTTTTGGAATACCCGCCGATCGCAAACGGCCTGCCCCACGGGATCTTCTACTTTTGGTCGATTTCAGGCGCTGGCGTGCACGAGCAGACTTCGCCAATGTCTCGCTTGCCGCGCTTTTACGTCGAAGGTTGCCCGCTACATGTCATTCAGCGCGGCAACAATCGGTTACCAATATTTGGTGACGCTGACGATTTCGTGTTCTATCGAACATGCTTGTCGTTCTCAGCACGCAAGCACAAGGTCGCCGTGCATGCCTACGTGTTGATGACCAATCACGTCCATGCACTGGTCTCCCCGCGATCGAGAGTCGCCGTTCCGAAAATGATGCAATCCATAGGGCGCGTGTACGTTGCCTACTTCAACAAGCGATACGATCGAACCGGCACGCTTTGGGAAGGGCGCTACAAGGCCGCAATCGTTGAAAGCGACCGATATTTTATGACTTGTATGCGCTATATCGAGCAGAACCCGGTGCGGGCAGGAATGGTTCCAAACGCCACCGCCTACGGATGGTCCAGCCATCGTGCCAATGCAGTTGGCGCCCCTGATGACGTGATTTCAAGACATCCGCTATATTTGGAATTGGGGTCGTGCGAGTGGGGGCGGCAACAGGCGTATCGCGCGATGTTCGAGCACCCTGTAGACCATGTCGATCTCGCCATGATTCGCGACGCAACGCAAAATGCCTGGGTACTTGGGGCTCCTGCGTTCTGCACCAATGTGCAACGGCAGGACCGCCGCGCGCAGCGCATTCCGCTCGGCCGCCCCATCAAAAAGTAGGGTCAGACTCCACTAAATTAAGTCGAGTCTGACCCTACTAAATTAGCCGCGCCGGAACCGGTAGATCGCCAGTTCGCCGCGCAGGTTGGGCAATGATGCCACCGCCCTGCCCGCTGCCAGCACCACGCGCTTCTCGACGACGCAATTGCGCTCGCGCAGGAACGCATCGAAATCGGCGACCGTGCACAGGTGGATGTTGGGCGTGTCGTACCACTGGTAGGGCAGCTTGTCGGAGACCGGCATGCGGCCGCGCAGGATCTGCCAGCGGTGCGTCCAGTGTCCGAAATTGGGAAACGTGACGATCACCTCGCGGCCCACGCGCAGCATTTCCTCGACGATGGCCTCGGTATGGTGCATGGCCTGCAGCGTCTGCGACAGGATCACGCAATCGAAGGACGCATCGGCGAAACCGGCGAGTCCGCTCTCGAGATCGCTCTGCAGCACGTTGACGCCGGCGCGCACGCTTTCCAGCATGCCCGCGTTGGCAATCTCGATGCCGTAGCCGCGCACGTCGCGATCGCGCTTCAGGAAGGCCAGCAGCGCGCCGTCCCCGCAGCCCAAGTCCAGCACCTGCGCGCCCGGTTGCAGCCATCCGGCAATGGTGGCGAAGTCGGCACGATGCTCCTGCGCCTCGCGCGTTTCCACGCGGCGCTTTACTTCGGCCCCAAAGCGAAAGGTGGAATAACCGGCATCGGACGCCACCCCGTCGAGATACGCGCGCACCACGTTGTGATACTGCGGATCGTCGAGCAGGAACGCGTCGTGGCCGTGCGGCGCATCGATCTCCGCGTACGTCACATCGCGCCGATGCTCCACCAGCGCCTTGACGATTTCGCGCGACCGCGCCGGCGAAAAGCGCCAATCGGTGGTGAACGCCACCACCAGGAACTTGCACGATGCCGGCGCCAGTGCACGGGCCAGATCGCCACCGGTGGCGCGCGCCGGATCGAAATAATCAAGCGCCTTGGTGATCCGCAGATACGTGTTGGCATCGTAGTACTCGGCGAACTTCTCGCCCTGATGGCGCAGGTACGACTCGATCTGGAACTCGGGTGCAAACGAAAACTGCAGCCCGTCACGCAGCGTGCGGCCGAACCGCTCCTCCATCTGCTCGTCGGACAGGTAGGTGATGTGCCCGATCATCCGCGCCACGCGCAGCCCGCGACGCGGCAGCGTGTGGTGCCGCGCGAAGTGGCCCTCGTGAAAATCGGGATCGGTGAGGATGGCCTGGCGCGCCACTTCGTTGAACGCGATGTTCTGCGCGGACAGGTTGGGCGCGGCCGCGATCACCAGCGCATGACGGATGCGCTGTGGAAAGCGGATGGCCCACGCCAGCGCCTGCATGCCGCCCAGACTGCCGCCCATCACCGCGGCAAATTGCGCGATGCCCAGCCGATCGGCCAGGCGCGCCTGCGCATCGACCCAGTCTTCCACCGTCACCAGCGGAAAGTCACTGCCCCACGCCGCGCCGGTGGCAGGATTGATCGACCCCGGTCCGGTGGACCCGAAGCAACTGCCCAGGTTGTTGACGCCCACCACGAAGAAGCGCTCGGTATCGAGCGGCTTGCCTGGCCCGATCATGTTGTCCCACCAGCCGATGCTGTCGGGATCGTTGGCGTACATGCCCGCCACGTGATGCGAGGCATTCAGCGCATGGCAGACGAGCACGGCGTTGGACCCGTCGGCGTTGAGCGCGCCGTAGGTTTCGTAGGCGAGTTCGTATTCCGGCAGCCATTGGCCACAGGCCAGCGCCAGCGGTTCGGTGAAGCGGGCGACTTGCGGTTCGACCAGTCCGAAGTCGCGCGCGGCGAGTTTGGGAAACGTGGACATGGTCGATCTTATGGTGAGAGTGCCTGCGGTATGGTCCAACGGCACGGCATTCGCCGCGGCTACAACGTCATGCCCAGCTGAATCTTGATGGCCTTTTCAACCTGCCGCATGTCGTTGCGCGACAGAGTGCCCAGGAGATTGCGTAGGCGCTGCTTGGCGGCTGTCGTGATCTGGTCGGCCATCGCCTTGCTGGCGCGACCATCAACCGTGACCTCAGCTTCACCGGGATAGAGCTTGCTGACGTTGCTGGTCAGCGGAACCACCTGCACCCGATTGAGCGCGACGTTGGCAGCATCGTTGCTCACGATGATCGCCGGCCGCGTCTTGCGAACTTCATCACCGAGCGCCGGATCGAAATCCACCCACCACACTTCGCCGCGTTTCATCGCTCGCCGTCGCCGACGTCACTGATCAACCCGTCGCTCCATTCCTGCGCTTCCTTTTCGCGCAGACCGTCCGCCGCCATCGCCCGATAACCTGCCAGCAGGTCCTCGTTAACCACGTGCGGGCGTGCCAGGTCCTCCAGGAACTGGCTGATCTTGCGTCGACCGATGACCCGTACCAGCCCTTCGTAGACCGTCTCGTCGATGGAAATCGTCATGCGCTTTTGCATTGTTGACTCCGCGTCGAATGCGTATGCATATATGCATTATGCATCGCGGCCAGTGTGATATCAAGATGCCCATTTGGGGCGAGGCAACCGCCCTGCAAAGAAGGAGGCGACGCACTCGCGCGGATATGCGCAGTGCATGGAACACGGTCAAAGCCGCAATTGCGATGACATGGACCGGTTGGGCGTGATTTTTACCCGCCAACCGGGGCGAACGGCCGTTCGCGCCGCGAATTCGCCATAGCAGAGAAGAGGCCGCCAGCGGTGGTCAGCGCTACCGCCGGTCGGAAATGTTATGACGATGTGCTATGACAACGGAATACTTGCGGCTACACTAGTCCCTCACGCCCGCGGGCTGTTTTTGCTGCCCGCGCGCCTCGCCTGCCAGCCCCCGGTTGCCTCCGGGAATGCCGGGCCCGCCGCACGGAGATTCTGTCATGAAGCGCACGCCCACTCTGTTGCTGGCCCTGTTGACGTCATTTGTGACGGTTTGGTCGTCGTCGGCCTTTGCGGTCAGCTGCCAGAATGGCAAGGCGCTTTACAACAAGACCAATGCCGCACAAAACCTCGCGTGCAGTAACTCGCAATGCCACAAATCTGACCCTTCGGCGAACGTCAACAAGATTTTTGCTGGCGCGGCCAGCCCGGGCACAATCGATACCGCCCTGAATACGGTCAACGAGATGTTGAACATACGGGCCAATCTTGGCCTCACGTCCTCCGACCTCGATGACCTCGCGCAGTGGATCTTCTTTGCGCCGACGTGCCCCGCCGCCGCCCCCAGCCTGTCCGCCACCCCGTCCAGCATCGCCTTCGGCAGCGTGACCAACGGCAACACCAGCGCCGCCACGACGGTAACCGTTACCAACAGCGGCAGCGGGGCCGCGTCGGGCCTGACCTACGCCAACAGCAGCGCCGCGTTGTGGGTCGTCACCAGCAAGACCTGCGGCGCGTCGATCGCCGCCGGCGCCTCGTGCACGTTCAACATCGCCTACAAGCCTGGCGCCGCCGGCGCGAATGATTCGGGCACCTACTCCGCCACCGGTACCGGCAGCTTCACCGTCAGCTTGACCGGCAGCAGTCCCGCAGCGTCCACGCCGGCCAACCTGTCGGTGTCGCCAACCTCCGCGGCCTTCGGCAGCGCCACCGTCGGCAGCAGCAGCGCCACGCAGGCGTTCACGGTCTCCAACACCGGCACCACCGGCGCCACCGGTGTCGCGTTCACCGGCACCAACAACGCCGAATTCGTCGTCAGCGGCAATGGCTGCGGCGCAACGCTGGCGGGCGGCGCCAGTTGCAGCTTCAACGTCAAATACACGCCCACCGCCACGGGCGCGGACAGCGCCACGCTGTCGATCGCCTACACCAGCGGCACCACGGTCAACATCAGCATGACCGGCACCGGCGCCGCGGCCCCGGTGGCCGCGCTGCAGGCCACGCCGGTGTCGCTCGCGTTCGGCACCACCACCATCGGCAGCAACAGCGCCACGCAGAGCGTGAGCATCAGCAACACCGGCGGCGCCACCGCCACCGGATTCGCGCTGGCCAACGGCGACGCGACGCGCTTCGTCGTCAGCGCCAACACGTGCGGCACCACGCTGGCGGCGGGCGCGTCGTGCTCGCTGGCCGTCGCGTACAAGCCTGACGCCGTGGGCGCCAACAGCGCCGCGCTGACGTTCAGCTACGCAGGCGGCACCAATGTCACCGTGCAGATGGCCGGCACCGGCAGCGCGGCCCCCACGGCCAATCTCGCCACTGCGCCGGCCGGCGGCGTATTCGGCACCGTCACCGTCGGGCAATCGAGCGCCCCGCTGGTGGTGACGTTGAACAACACCGGGGGCGCAGCAGCCACCAGTGTCGCGTTCAACAACAGCAACGCGGCCGAGTTCATCGTCACCGGCAACACATGCGGCGCCACCGTCAATGCCGGCGCATCGTGCACGTTCAGCATCACGTACACCCCGTCCGCGGCGGGCGCGGATAGCGCAACGCTGACCATCAACGCCAGCGGAGGCAGCGCCGTGGTGATGGCGCTGTCGGGCACGGGCATCTCGGGCGCGCCGCAGGTGGGCCAGCTGTCGTTGCCCGCCGCGATCGTGATGTCCGACACGCAGGTGGGCACCACCAGCGCGGCGCGGACCGTGACCATCTCCAACCTGGGCCCGGGAGCGGTGAACGTGCTGTCGATTGTCAGCGGCAACCCCGCCGAGTTTGCGCTGGGCGCCAACGGCTGCGGCACGGTGCAGGCCAACAGTGCCTGCACGTTCGAATTCACGTTCAAGCCGGCGGCCGCGGGCGCGCGCGCCGCGTCCCTCACGATCACCAGCAACGGCCTCAACAGTCCGCAGGTGCTGGCTGTCAGCGGCACGGGCACCGCGGGCGTTCCGCCGCCGCCCGCCACGGTGGACGTAATCGAATATTTCCACGCCGAGTTCGGACATTACTTCATCACCTATCTGACCGACGAAATCACCAAACTCGACAACGGCACGTTCAAGGGCTGGGCGCGCACCGGCAAGCAGTTCAAGGCGTGGACGGCGCAGACCGATGCCGACCAATCGCCAGTGTGCCGCTTCTTCACCGTGGCCTTTGCGCCCAAGAGCTCGCACTTCTACACGCCGTTCGCGCCGGAATGCTCGGTGGTCAAGACCAACAGCGTGTGGCAATTCGAAGGCGAGGTGTTCTTCACCCGCCAGGCCAGCGTGGCGGGGGTGTGCCCGGCCAGCACGGTCCCGGTCTACCGGATGTACAACAACGGGCAGAGCGGCGCGCCCAACCATCGGTACACCACCGACCTCAATGTGCGCACCAAGATGCTGGCGGAAGGCTGGATCCCCGAGGGGGCGGGCAGCGTCGGCGTGATCATGTGTTCGCCGCCGTGATGCGCCAGCGTTCAATGTCGAGGCGGCGGTCGCACATCGATCTCTGTAGGCGCGGCTGAAGCCGCGCCTACAGGTCCTACGGGAGTAGCCGGGAGCCCCGGGGTCAAGGCATAGCGTGCCGCAGGTGTAGTGGCAGGGTAGCGATGGAACGGGGCCAGTCGGCCCCGTTCCATTTTTTTGGTGTGCCTCCGATGATTGGTCACGCGACGTCCGCTACGGTGTACAACAACGGCATGGCCTTGCGTAATATTGCGGCTGGCCGGGGCCGCATTGCCGGGCCCGACCGCACCTCGGGGATCAACGGGAATGGAACTGGACACGTTTCAGATCGTGGCCTATGGCTCGGCGGGGATCGCCGGACTGCTGGTCTGCGTGAGCTTCTTCATGAAGACCATCATCCCGTTGCGGGTGGTGGCCATCGCCAGCAACGCGGGTTTCATCATCTTCGGCATCCTCACCCGGTCGTGGCCGGTGCTGCTGTTGCACAGCGCCCTGCTGCCGATCAATCTCTACCGCGCCATCGAGATGGTGCGGCTCACGCGGCAGGTACGCTCGGCATCCGCCGTGGGCGATCCCTCCGAGGTGTGGCTGCGGCCCTACATGAAGACCAAGCGTTTCGTGAAGGGCGACGTGCTGTTTCGCAAGGGCGATGCGGCCAACCTCATCTATTACCTGGCCGAAGGACGCATCGAGTTCACCGAGATCGGTTCGGTGCTGGAGCCG
>JANMCS010000385.1:0-8103 GCA_031361405.1 Betaproteobacteria bacterium | reverse complement strand
CCTCGCAGGTTCGGCGCGCGGCGAACCCGCGAGGCTGAAGCCTCGCCTACAGGCGACTTCGCGGTTCTCGAGATGACCCTCGGCCTCTTCCTCACTCAGGCGCTGAACGGCGTGCAGCTCGGCATCCTGCTGTTCCTGCTGGCGGCCGGGTTGACGCTGGTGTTCGGGATCATGAACTTCGTGAATCTCGCGCACGGCTCGCTGTACATGATGGGCGCGTACTTTGCAGCGGCGGCCTTTGGCTACACCGGCTCGTTCCTGCTGGCCGGCGCGTTCGCGATTCCCGCCACGATGCTGCTCGGTGTCCTCGTCGAGCGCATTGCCCTCACGCATTTGTATCAGCGCGACCATCTCGACCAGGTGCTGGCCACGTTCGGCCTGATCCTGTTCTTCAACGAACTCGTGCGCATCATCTGGGGCCCGGCGTCGGTGTACATGAACGCGCCGGAGGTGCTGACCGGCACCGTCGATCTCTTCGGGTTGCGCTATCCCGCGTATCGCTTCGCGATCATCGGCGTAGGACTTACCGTTGCGCTCGGGCTGTACCTCCTGATCCACCGCACGCGCGTGGGCATGCTGATCCGCGCGGGCGCCACGCACCCGGAGATCGTGTCGGCGCTGGGCGTGAACGTGCGCGGTCTCAACACGCTGGTGTTCGGCCTCGGCGCCGGACTTGCCGGGCTGGCCGGCCTGATGGCCGGCCCGATTGTCTCGGTGCAATCCGGCATGGGCGAGCCCATCCTGATCCTGACGCTGGTGGTGATCGTGACGGGCGGCATCGGCTCGATCCGCGGCGCGTTCTACGGCGCGTTGATCGTGGGGCTTGTCGATACCATCGGCCGCGCGTTCCTGCCGCTGCTGCTGCGCGAAGTGATGGAGCGCTCGGTGGCGCAGGCGGCGGGCCCGGCGATCGCGTCGATGCTGATCTACCTCGTGATGGCGGTGGTGCTGGCGATCCGGCCGCAGGGCCTCTTTCCGGTGCAGCACGGATGAGCGCCGCCGGGCCGCCCCAAGGCGATCGCCCCCTGGGGGGGGCGGCGCGCAGCGCCGTTCGGGGGGAACCTCTATGAGCGCCGCCGGGCCGCCCCAAGGCGATCGCCCCCTGGGGGGGGCGGCGCGCAGCGCCGTTCGGGGGGAACCTCTATGAGCGCCGCCGGGCCGCCGACCGTAGTAGCCGCCACCCGCTGGGGCGCCGGCGAAATCGTTGCCGTGGTGCTGCTGGTCGGGCTGGCGCTGGTGCCGGTGATCTCGGCCGCCATCGGGCAGCCGTTCTACGTGACGCTCTTCACGCGCATCGTGATCTACGCGTTGGCCGCGCTCGGCCTCAACCTGATCCTGGGTTACGGCGCGATGGTGAGCTTCGGGCACGCGCTGTACCTCGGCATCGGGGCCTACGCCGTGGGCATCCTGTCGTTCCACGGCATCGACAATGGCTGGCTGCACTTGAGCGCGGCGCTGGGTGTGGGCGCGGTGGTGGCGGTCGTCATCGGCCTCGTGTGCCTGCGCACCAGCGGCATGGCGTTCATCATGATCACGCTCGCGTTCGCGCAGATGTTCTACTTCCTCGCGGTGGGCCTGCGGCAATACGGCGGCGACGACGGCCTCACCATCGCCGCGCGCAGCAACTTCGGGCTCTTCACGCTGGCCAGCAACAACGCGCTGTATTACTTTGCCTTCATCCTGCTGCTCCTGTGCCTCTTCGCGTTCCGGCGGTTGGTGGACGCGCGCTTCGGCATGGTGTTGCGCGGCTGCCGCAGCAACGAGCGGCGGATGGCGGCAATGGGCTTTCCCACGCTCCGCTACAAGCTCACCGCGTATGTGATCTCGGCACTGGTCTGCGTGGTCGCCGGTGTATTGCTGGCCAATCTCACCAAGTTCGCGTCGCCGTCCACGATGGCGTGGCAGACCTCGGGTGAGTTGATCGTGATGATCGTGCTGGGCGGGATGGGCACGCTGATCGGGCCGGTGGCCGGCGCGGCGGCGCTGCTGCTGCTCGAGGAGGTGCTGGCGGGAATCACCCAACACTGGATGATCCTCCTGGGTCCGCTGATCGTGTTGATCGTACTGGTGGCCAAGAAGGGTATCTTCGGCTACGTGGTCGAGTGGGATGCGCGGCGGCGCGCGCGGCACGGAGCCTCGGCGTGAGCCTTCTCGCCGTCACCGGACTGGTCAAGCGCTTCGGCGGCCTCACCGCCACCGACGGCGTGGATCTCACCGTGGAGGCGGGCGAAGTGCATGCGGTGATCGGCCCCAACGGCGCCGGCAAGACCACGCTCATCAATCAACTGTCGGGCGAACTGCGGCCCGACGTCGGCACCATCCGCCTCGATGGCGTGGACGTCACCGCACTGCCGGTGCATCGGCGCGCGTTGCTGGGCCTCGGCCGGTCGTTCCAGATCACGTCGGTGTTTCCGGATTTCACGGTGCTGGTCAACGTGGTGCTGGCGGTGCAGGCGCATGCGGGTCACAGCTTCTCGTTCTGGCGGCCGGTGTTGCGCGAGACGGAATTGACGCAACGCGCGCGCGTGGCCATCGACCAGGTGGGCTTGACGGCGCGTGTGGATACGGTGGTGGCATCGCTGGCCCACGGCGAGCGACGGCAACTCGAAATGGCGATGACGCTGGCCACCGCCCCCAAGGTGTTGCTGCTCGACGAGCCGATGGCGGGCATGAGTCTCACCGAGTCGGAGCGGTTGGTGAGGTTGCTGTCGAGCCTGAAGAAGCAGTACGGCATCCTGTTGGTGGAACACGACATGGACGCCGTGTTCAAGCTGGCCGATCGCATCTCGGTGCTGGTGTACGGCCGCGTCATTGCATGCGGCGACCCCGAGTCCAATCGCAACAATGCCGACGTGCGCACCGCCTATCTGGGCGAGCACGACCTGGTCGCGTAAGGCGGTCGCGATGGCCCTGCTCGAAGTCGACGATCTCACCGCGTTCTACGGCGCCAGCCAGGCGTTGTTCGGCATGTCGCTGCGCGCGGAGGCGGGCCAATGCGTGACGCTGATCGGCCGCAACGGGATGGGCAAGTCGACGACGGTGAAGAGCATCATCGGGATGCTGACGTCGCATCGCGGCGCCATTCGCTTCGACGGACGCGCGGTCGACGCGTGGCCCTCCTATCGGGTGGCGCAGGCCGGTATCGGACTGGTGCCGGAAATGCGGCAGGTGTTCCCGACGTTGTCGGTGCGCGAGAATCTGGTGGCCACGGCACGCTTGCGCAAGAACGCGGATACCGCGCCGTGGACGCTGCAGCGCGTGTACGCGCTGTTCCCGCGGTTGTCGGAGCGCGCGACCAATCTGGGTAATCAGCTTTCAGGCGGCGAGCAGCAGATGCTGGCCATTGGCCGCGCGCTGATGACCAATCCGCGGTTGCTGATCCTGGACGAAGCCACCGAAGGGCTGGCGCCTCTGGTGCGCGCGGAGATCTGGACGTGCCTTGACCAGTTGAAGCGCGAGGGGCTCACGCTGCTGGTGATCGACAAGAACATCGGGCCGTTGACCCGTCTCGCCGACATGCACTACATCGTCGAGAAGGGCCGCATCGCGTGGAGCGGGAATTCCGCCGCGCTGATTGCGCAACCCGAGGTATTGCATCAGTACGTTGGCGTATAGCCGGCGCCCGCCGGGGGCACCGGGCCCGTAGGCGAGGCTTCAGCCTCGCGGCGGTGCGGGTTCTGTTGGTTGTGGTGCAAGCGAGGCTGACGTCTTGCCTGCCGGGCAGTCACCACCGCGTTTTGATTGCCGCAAACCGAACACGCGTCGCGCGTTGTCGGTGAGGATGGCGTCGCGCAGGGGCACATCGTTTGCAAACGTGGACGTCACCAACGCCCCCGGCTGGTGCTCGCCCAGCGGAAACGGCGCATCGGTGCCGAGCAATACGCGCTTGGGTCCCATCTTCTCCACCAGCAGGCGCAGTGAGCTGGCATCGAAGATGGCCGAGTCGACGCAGAACCGATCGCAATAGGACGACGGCAGCTGCGGGCAGTCCGCGCGGATGATGTCGCGATGCGTCCACGCGTTGTCCACGCGGCCCAGCAGGAAGGCGAAGCTGCCGCCGCCATGCGCGAACACGAGATCGAGGTCGCGCGGTAACCGTTCGAACGCGCCGGACAGGATGAGGCCGAGGATGCCGAGCTGCGTCTCCGCGGGCATCGCCACCAGCCACGGCAGCATCCACTTCTTCATTCGCGCGTCGCCCATCATGTCCCACGGATGCACGAGCACCGGCATGCGCGCGGCCGCGCAATGGCGCAGGAAATCGAGAATGCCGGGATCCTCGAGTCCCTTCATCCCGACGTGATTGCCGATCTGCACGCCGACAGCGCCTTCGCGCGCGTCACTTCGCGGCACGCGGCATCGATGTCCTGCAGCGGCACTTGCGCCAGCGCCTTCAGCCGCCGCGGATCGGCGGCACAGAATTGCGTGGCGAGATCGTTCATCCGCATGCACCATGTGGCAGCCGCGGCGGCGTCCCATGCATATCCGAACATGATCGGCGTGGCGCATACGAGCTGTACATCAATGCCGGCAGCGTCGAGCCACGCGAGGCGAACGTGCGGATCCCACAGGCGCGACTCCACCGGTCGGAAGCGCTCGTCGCCGACCATGATGAAACCATCGCCACCGCCAGCCTCAGCGAGCCACGGCGCGCGTGCGTCGGCCGCCACGGCGTCGGCGCGCGTGATGCGCGGCAGGAAGTGCGAGTGGATGTCGATCTGGCGCATCAGTTAGTCTCCCCCCGAACGGCGATCACTGCGGCGGCTCCATCATGCCGGGAGCGCCGCTTTGCCCGGATGCATGGCACCGCAGGCCGCGCATTTGCGCAGCGAGGCATCGCCGTAGAACTGCGCGAAGAGCGGCGGCAGGTCGCGCACGATGCTCTGCAGTTGCACTTCGACGCGGTGCACGCGCGTGTGGCAGTCGAGGCAATACCACTCGAACGCGTCGCGCACGCCTTCGGGCCGCCGGTATTCGATCACGAGGCCGACACTGCCGGCTTCAGGCCGCTGCGGCGAATGGCGCACGTGCGGCGGCAGCAGGAAGATGTCGCCTTCCTGGATCGGCATGTCGCGCGGGCGCCCGTTGTCCATGACCCGCAACACCATGTTGCCCTGCAGCTGGAAGAAAAATTCCTCCAGCGGATCGTCGTGGTAATCGGTGCGCTGATTGGGGCCGCCGACCACGGTGACGATGAAGTCCGCGTCTTCCCATACCTGCGCATTGCCCACCGGTGGCTGCAACTGGTCGCGATGTGCCTCGATCCAGCGCTGGAAATTGAACGGCGCGCGCATCATGCGCCGCCCTTGACCGGACACCACGCGACGGCCTTGATCTCGATACGCAGGTGCGGATGAGGCAGTTCGCGCACCGCGACGGTGGTCCGCGCGGGGCCGGTCGCGGCGCTGAAGAATTCGCCGTAGACCTCGTTGTAGCCGGCAAAGTCGGCCATGTCGACGAGAAACGTGCTGACCTCGACCACGTCGGCCAGCGCGGCGCCGGCCGCGACCAGGATCGCGTCGATGTTCTCGATCACGGCCCGGGTTTGCGCGCGGATATCGAACTGCGCGCCGCCGCTGCCGTCGACCACGGCACCGGCGATCGAATCGTCCGGCCGCCGCGAGCTGGTGCCGGACACGAAGATGAAGTCGCCGGCGCGCCGGAAGTGCGGATACGAGCCGCGCGGCGTTGCCATGTGCGCGAGAACCTGGCCGTGGTCGGTCATGAGGGAACGAGTGGATTGGGCGAGCGGGAATACGCAAGCTTGCCGGGGTCGCGCGTTGCGCGCAAGTTGCATGGCTGCTTTCCGCGCGGGGCCGGGGTACCATGCTCGCAATTCGCGGCCGCGCGCGCAAATCTGACCGCGCGGTCCCCGTGTCCCGTTTGCCCGCGAGCACGCGACGTGTCGATGCTGGACGCGACGTTGGCGACGATGGGCTGGGTCGTGTCCAACTATCTCAATGCGGATGTCGCGCCGCAACCGATGGGCAATGACAATTTCACGGCGGCGCCTTCCGGAACGTTTCGCACCGCGGATGGCCTGCTCGATATCGCCGCCAACGAGCAGAAACAGTTCGAGGCGCTGTCCTATTTCCTGGGCGCGCCCGAATGGAAGACGGGCGCGCGCTTTGCCGAGCGCGAGGCGCGCAAGCGCCATCGCGGCGAACTCAACGCGGCATTGGAAGCGCGGCTTGCCACGCAATCGGCCGCGGCGTGGGAAGCGCAGTTGATTGCCGCCGGCGTGCCGGCGGGACGTGTGCTGACGGTGCCCGCAATCCTGCACCACGAGCACACGCAGGCCGCGGCCACGATTGCGAGCTTTGCCGACGTGCCCGGCGTGCCGCCTCCGGTGCAGGTGGGGCGCCCCGGATTTCGCTACGACGGCACACGCCCGCAGGGCGGCGGCCCGCGCCGCGTTGCTCGCCACCGGTGCGGTTCGTTGAACGGCACCTGCGCATGAGCAAGCCGCCCGTCGATCCCACGCTCGAGCGCGCGCAAGCGTGGTGGCGCACGTCCGTCATCGACATGCATCCCGGCGTGATCCGCTTTCGCGGCTACGCGATCGAGGACCTGATCGGCAACGTCGGCTACGTGCAGATGGTATGGCTGATGCTGCGCGGCGAGTTGCCGACGAAGGCGCAGGCCGACCTGCTTGAAGCCGCGCTGGTGGCCGCCGTCGATCACGGCCCGCATGCGCCGTCGATCGCAGTGGCGCGGATGGCCGTCACCGCCGGCCTGCCGCTGAACGGGGCGATGGCGTCCGCCATCAACACCCTCGACGACGTGCACGGCGGCGCGGGCGAGCAGGCGATGCTGCTCTATTCCGACATTGCAACGCGAGTGGCCGCCGGCATATCGCTCCCCGTTGCCGCGGAAGCGGGCGTGCGCGCGTGGCAGACGGCGCACGGCAAACACATTCCCGGCTTCGGCCACCGCTTTCACCCGGTTGATCCGCGCGCGCCACGCCTGCTGGCCCTGGTTGATGCGGCGGCGCAGGCCGGCACGGTGACCGGCGGTTTCGCGGCGACCGGGCGAGCGGTCGAAGCCTGCCTGGTGCGCCCCGGTCGCGCAGTGCCGATGAACATTGATGGCGCCACGGCCGTGATCTTTGCCGAGCTGGGTTTCCCCGCGCCGCTCGGCCGCGGGCTCTTCCTGTTGTCGCGCGCCGTGGGCATTCTGGCGCATGCGTGGGAGCAGACGCAGCAGGGCGAGCGCATCAAAGGCCCCATGCCGCCCGACTTCTTGTATCGTTACGATGGACCGGATCCGCGGCCCCTCGACTGACCCTGTCGTCGGCGCTCCGCAGCGGAGCCAACGCCCCATCACGAAGGCGCGCCTCGATGTGCGCCCGCGATCATCACCACGGAGGAATTCTCAAATGCGTATGACTAAATTGCTGGGCGTCGGATTGGTGGCAGGCGCCCTGGCGCTGGCCGGCGGCAGTGCGGCCGCGGCGTTCGATCAACTGAAGGTCATGATTCCGGCGGCGCCGGGCGGCGGCTTCGACCAGACCGGGCGCAATCTCGGCGTGGCCATGGCCGCGGCGGGCGTGGTCAAGACGCTGCAGTACGACAACAAGGGCGGCGCGGGCGGGGCGATCGGACTCGCGCAGTTCGTGACGTCGAACAAGGGCGATCCCAATGCGTTGTTCATCTCGGGCCTGGTCACCGTGGGCGCGACCATCCTCAACAAGTCACCGGTGACGCTGTCCAATGTCACGCCGCTCGCACGCCTCACGGCGGAATCCGAGGCGATCATCGTGCCGGCCAATTCGCCGCTCAAGACGATGAAGGACCTGGTGGCGGCCATGAAGGCCAACATCGGCGCGGTCAGCTTCGCCGGGGGTTCGGCGGGCGGCACCGATCACATCCTTGCCGGGTTGATTGCCAGGGAACTGGGTGTCGACCCGGGCAAGGTCAACTACGTGCCGTTCACTAGTGGCGCCGAAGCGGTGGCGGCGGTGCTGGGAGGCAGCGTCACCGCCGGCATATCCGGCTATGGCGAATTCGCGCAGCACATCAAGTCGGGACGCGTGCGCGCGCTGGCCGTGTCGGGTCACGATCGTGTGACCGGCGTCGACATTGCCACGCTGAAGGAGCAGGG
>JANMCS010000579.1:0-1064 GCA_031361405.1 Betaproteobacteria bacterium | reverse complement strand
CATGTCAACGGTGTTGTTGTCGAGGTTGGTCTGCGCCGCGGTGGCGTAGCGCAGTTCGGTGGCGGAGGCGGAGCCTGCGAGCGGTTGCATGTGGCCGGCCTGCGTACTCTCCAGGCGACGCGGTACCGCGGTCTCGCCGGTGGCCTGTTTCAACGCCTTCGAGAAATCCATGTCGCGGGCCACGAAACCCGGCGTGTCGGCGTTGGCGATGTTGCTGGCGATCACCCGCTGGCGCTCGGCACGGAGCAGCAAGGCCTGGCCCTGGAAGTTGAGCGTGTCGGTGAGGCGATTGGTCATGATCGGCGATGCCATGGGAGCGTTGGGCCGATTGTGGAAACGGAGCGTCGCCACATTGAGCCGGATAAGCGGGCGCTTTTGCCGGCATTTCGATCCAAGGCGGATGCGCCAGACTTCTACAGTAACGCCACAGTCGAAACCGGCCTGCACGGCCGTCAACGGCGTGTCAAGGCCTTGCCCGTGAACACCCCTCTTCCCTGCCTGATGGTCGGCCTGCTGGGCCTCCTTGCCCCTTTTGGGGTGGGTGCGCAGGCACTACCTGCCGCGCCGGTGATCCCCGTCGCGCTGGTGGATCAGGTGCGCGAGATGGCGCTCTCGGGCGCGGCCGGCACGCCGGTGGCCAATGGCTTGCCGGTGCGATTCCATGTGGACGTGGGTGCACTCGATCCGCGCCTGAAACTGGCTCCGTGCGAACGCATCGAACCCTTTCTGCCCGTGGGTGCCACCGTCTGGGGGCGTTCGCGGGTGGGGTTGCGCTGCGCGCAGGGGCCCACAAGATGGACGGTCTACCTGCCGATATCCGTGCAAGCCTGGACCGCCGGCTGGGTGACCACCGCCGCGCTGGCCGCCGGCACCGAACTCACCGCCAACCACCTGGTGGCCGCCGAGGTCGATCTCGCCGCCGGCAGCGGCACGGCCATCCTGCAGCGGGATGCGGCGCTCGGCCACAGCCTGCAAAGGCCGCTGGCCGCCGGCGCGGCGTTGCGCACCACGGATCTGCGCAGCCGGCAGTGGTTTGCCGCCGGCGACACGGTGCGGGTGCTGGC
>JANMCS010000532.1:0-2784 GCA_031361405.1 Betaproteobacteria bacterium | reverse complement strand
GATTGCATGACCGACAATCGCGTGCGTACCGTGGCCGATGTGCGCCACGCGTTCTCGAAGTACGGCGGCAACCTCGGCACCGACGGCTCGGTCGCGTTCCTGTTCAAGCATTGCGGCCAGATCCTGTTCGCGCCCGGCACCGATGAGGACAAGCTGATGGAAGCGGCACTCGACGCCGGCGCGGAGGATATCGTCACGCACGACGACGGCAGCTTCGAGGTCATCACCGGTCCCTACGATTTCGTCGGCGTGAAGGATGCGCTGGCCAAGGCCGGCTTCACCGCCGCCTTCGCCGAAGTCACGATGAAGGCGTCCACCGAAGTGGAGATGGCCGGCGACGAGGCCGCACGCATGCAGAAGCTGATCGACGCGCTCGAAGTGCTGGACGACGTGCAGGAGGTCTACACCTCCGCGCTGCTCGACGAAGCGGTTTCGTGATGACGCAGGCCGGCGCGCATCCGCCCGCCGCCTGATCCGGTACGCGTGTCCGCCACTGCGCCCCGCCGCATCCTCGGCATCGACCCCGGC
The DNA here is from genome assembly GCA_031361405.1 of Betaproteobacteria bacterium. GTDB lineage: Bacteria > Pseudomonadota > Gammaproteobacteria > Burkholderiales > Casimicrobiaceae > VBCG01. Next base: position 2,256 of record JANMCS010000532.1, on the reverse strand, counting down.
CTTCGTGTCACCGGCTTTGGCGTGCTGGTTCACCACGGCAACGTGCTGACCTACGTGACCAGCGGCTGCATTCGCGCCAGCGGCGACAGCCTGCCGGTGCGCCTGGGCATCATCGCCCGCGACATCGCCCATGTGATTGCGGAGGAACGCCCCACCGAGGTGGCCGTCGAAAAAGTGTTCGTCAATGTGAATCCCAACTCGACGCTGCTGCTCGGACAGGCGCGTGGCGCGGCCATCGCCGCCGCGGTGCTCGCGGGCTTGCCCGTGTATGAATACACCGCGGGCCAGGTCAAGCAGGCGGTGGTGGGCCAGGGCCGCGCGCTGAAGCCGCAGGTGCAGGAAATGGTGCGGCGGCTTTTGCAGTTGTCGGGGATGCCGTCGCCCGATGCGGCCGACGCGCTGGCCTGCGCGATCTGTCACGCGCACGGCAGTGTGGGCATGGGCGCATTGCAAGCCGGCAATCACCGCCGGCGCGCCGGACGTATGAGCCGATGAAGTTCGCGCCGCTGCCGCAGCGCCGCCCGCGCGCGGTGATCTTCGACATGGACGGCCTGATGCTCGACACCGAGCGCCTGGCGCCGCGCGCGTGGGTGGACGCGGCCGCATCGTTGCGCGTCGAGTTCGACCTGGCGCTCACGCAGCCGATGATCGGGCGCAATTTTCGCGATTGCCAGGCCATCGTCGCGGGTCATTACGGCGCCGACTATCCCACCGCCGCGTTGATGCAGGCGTGGCACGTGGCCTACGACGCGATCGTCGCGCGCGAAGGCATCGTCGTGAAGGCCGGCGTGTGGGAGCTCCTCGACTGGCTCGACAGCGAAGGCATTCCCAAGGCCGTGGCCACGTCCACCCGCCGCGACCGCGCGCAGGCCAAGCTCGCCCAGACGGCGCTGCTGCCGCGCTTTACCACGCTGGTCGGCGGCGACGAGGTCACTCGCGGCAAGCCCGCGCCGGACATCTTTCTCGAAGCCGCGGTGCGGCTGCGGGAGCCAGCGGCGGAATGCTTCGTCCTCGAGGACTCCGAACCCGGCGTCCGCGCGGCATTGGCCGCGGGCATGACGCCCATCATGGTGCCTGACCTGCACCTCCCGTCCGCGGCGCTGCTGGCCATGCAGCCGCTGGTGCTCGCGTCGCTCGAGGAATTGCCGGCCCGCCTGGCCTGCCTGCCGCCGTGATGGCGGCAGGGGCCATGCGATAATCGGCGACCATGATCGGTCGTCTTTCCGGCACGCTGCTCGAAAAAAACCCGCCGCAGCTTCTGCTCGACGTCCAGGGCGTCGCCTATGAAGTCGACGTGCCCATGAGCACGTTCTACAACCTGCCCGCTACCGGTGAGCGCATCGTCCTCTACACGCACCTCGTCGTGCGCGAGGATGCCCACCTGCTCTATGGCTTCGGCACCGACAACGAGCGCCGCGCGTTTCGCCAACTGGTGAAGATCACCGGCATCGGCGCGCGCACCGCACTATCGGTGCTGTCCGGCATGTCGGTGGCCGAACTCGCCCAGGCCGTGACGCTGCAAGAGGCCAGTCGCCTGACGCGCATTCCGGGCATCGGCAAGAAGACCGCCGAGCGCCTGATGCTCGAACTGAAGGACAAACTCGGCGTGGACTTGACCAGCGCGGTCGGCGTCCATCGCGTGCCGCCCGCCTCCAGCGACATCCTGCATGCGCTGCTGGCACTCGGCTACAGCGACAAGGAAGCCGTGGCCACGATGAAGCTGCTGCCCGAAGGCCTCGCCGTAGGCGATGGCATCCGGCAAGCGTTGAAGCTTCTCGCCAAGGTGTGATGCAATGATCGAGAACGACGAACTCAATCGTGTCATCGGCGCCAAGGTGGCCGGCGTGCAGGAGGAGGTCGTCGAGCGCGCGCTGCGCCCGCGCGGGCTCGCCGAATACGTAGGCCAGGAAAAGATCCGCGAGCAGTTGTCGATCTTCATCGAAGCCACGAAGAAGCGCGGCGAGGCGCTCGACCATGTGCTGCTGTTCGGGCCGCCGGGCTTGGGCAAGACCACGCTGTCGCACATCATCGCGCACGAGCTGGGTGTGAACCTGCGCTCCACCTCCGGCCCGGTGCTGGAGCGTCCCGGCGATCTCGCCGCGCTGCTCACCCATCTCGAGCCGCGCGACGTGCTGTTCATCGACGAGATCCACCGGCTCTCCCCGATTGTCGAGGAAATACTCTATCCGGCGCTCGAGGATTTCCAGATCGACATCATGATCGGCGAAGGCCCGGCGGCGCGCAGCGTCAAGCTCG
>JANMCS010000376.1:0-3355 GCA_031361405.1 Betaproteobacteria bacterium | reverse complement strand
CACGCCGTCCATGCACTGGCCGTTGACGGAGGTCTCGATCGCGTCGGCGATCACTTCGCGCGACACCAGCGAATACTTCATGCCCTCGGTGCCCATGCCGATGCCGTCGGTGACCGTGGGCACGCCGAATACCTGTGGCATGGCGCCGGCGGCGCGCAGTCCATCCATCGCGCGGTCCACCAGCGGCTGGATGCCGGCATTGCAGGGATTCATCGTGCTGTGACCGTTGGCCACGCCGACGATCGGCTTGTCGAAGTCGCCGTCGCCGAAGCCGACGGCGCGCAGCATCGCGCGGTTCGGGGAGCGGGCGATGCCATGGGTGATGAGCCGCGAGCGGCGGTTGAACGACATGCGGATTTCCTCGTTTGGGCGTGCGGACGCACGGTTTGTATAATCAGCGACGATTCTAGCGCACGCGCCTGTGCCTACCGGTGTTCCACCGTTTCGAGACTGCAACCCTCCCCATGCTCGTGCACCCCCAGTTCGACCCGATTGCCCTGCAGATCGGCCCGCTCGCCGTGCGTTGGTACGGGCTCATGTACGTCGCGGCCTTCGTGCTGTTCCTGGTGCTGGGCAAGGTGCGCGCGCGGCGCAACCTCCTCACCGGGTGGCATCCACGCGACGTGGACGACATGCTGTTCTACGGCGTCTTCGGCGTCATCGTGGGCGGGCGCCTGGGGTACGTGCTGTTCTACAAGCCCGGGTATTACCTTGCCCACCCGCTCGAGATCCTGCAGGTCTGGACGGGCGGAATGAGCTTTCACGGCGGCTTCCTCGGCGTGCTGGTCGCGCTGTGGGTGTTTGCCAAGGCGCGCGACAAGAAATGGCTCGACGTCACCGATTTCGTGGCGCCGCTGGTGCCGCTCGGACTCGCCGCGGGGCGGCTGGGCAATTTCATCAATGGCGAACTGGTCGGGCGCGTGACCAGCGGTCCGTGGGCCATGATCTTTCCCCAGGTGGACGGTTTGCCGCGGCACCCGTCGCAGCTCTACCAGTTCGCGCTGGAAGGCGTGGCGCTGTTCGTCGTGCTGTGGTGGTTTGCCAGTCGCACGCGGCCGCGGGGCGCGGTATCAGGCCTGTTCCTGATGGGTTATGCGATGTTTCGCTTTATCGCCGAATTCGCGCGCGAGCCGGACAGTTTCCTGGGCCTGCTGGCCGGTGGCCTGTCAATGGGCCAGTGGCTGTCCCTGCCGATGTTTGCCGCCGGCCTCGTGATGATGGTGTGGTCCTACCGCCACGCGGCCAGCGCGCAGCAGACGATTGCCGACCGGATGCGCTGAAGCCAGCTGCGGTGGCGACGTCAGTCGAGGCGCCGGTAATCCCCGTCCAGCGCGTCGAATTGGCCCTGCCGCGGCGACCAGCGCCCGGCCGCGGCCGGTTGCGGCCCCAGGCCCCGTCCCACATTGAGCGGTAAGGCCAGCAGCAGCAGCGCGACTATGTCGGTGATGATGCCAGGCACGATCAGCAGGAAGGCCGCCAACACCTTGCGGCCGCTGTCGAACAGGCCGCGCAGCATCGATTGCTCGCCATGCAACGCGGCCACGGTGCGCGTGCGGAACGCAATGCGCTCGTGGCGCAGCAGCAGGAGGCCGGCGATACCTGACCCGGTGAGCCATATCCACAGCGGCACGCCGGCCCAGCGGGCCATGCGCGCCGTGATGTAGACGTCGAGAACAGGCAATGCCAGTAAAATGGCGAGAACGACAAAACGCATGGTGTCTCCTTGGCCGAAGCCGCAATCCTGGTGCTGACGCATAGGCCGGATCGCGAACAGGCACTTGCGCTGGCGGGCTCAATTTTGGCCGCAAGGCTTGCCGCGTGCATCAACGTCGGTACTGCCGTTGAATCAATGTATCACTGGCAAGGCGAAATCGAAACCAGTCAAGAGGTCCCGCTGATGATCAAGACGCGCGCGGCGCTGCTCCGCCCGCTCGAGATTGCCATCCTCGCGCGACACCCTTACGAACTTCCGGAAATCATTGTTGTCCCCATTATCGATGGACTCGACCGCTATCTGCACTGGATCGCCGCGGAAACGCATGCGCGCTGACGGCACTGCGGCGTTTCTGGTGGCGATGTTGCTGGCGTTGCCTGTGGCGGCCGCCGAGCCCAAGCTCCTGCCGCCGGAAGAGGCCTTCCGCTTCTCCGCCCGGGCGCTGGACGAGCATACGATCGAGGCACGTTTTGCCGTGGCGGCCGGCTACTACCTCTACCGTGACAAGATGCACTTTGCGGTGACGCCGGACAAGGCGGCGCTGGCGGTGCCGGCATTGCCGGCGGGCAAGACCAAGGAAGACCAGTTCTTCGGCAAGGTGGAAACGTATCGCGGCGACGTTGTCGTCACGCTCGCGATCCCCGGCGGCGGCGCGGGTCAGTCGGTCGTGCTTGCCGCCGACTCGCAGGGCTGCGCGGACCAGGGCGTGTGTTACCCCCCCACCATCCAGAAGGTGACGCTCGTCCTGCCCGCGGCAGGCAAGGGCCCGGGGGCGGTGGTCGAGGCCTTCCCGGCCAAGAAGCGCTGGTTCAACTAGCCGCTCACGGCAATGGCGTCGGGCGGCGCAGCCTGCGTAATTGTAAGCACACACTCTCTCGGAGATGCTTGATTGATGGGCACTGTAGCTTTACGTTGGGTTCTGGTGATCGGTGCTGCGCTGGCCGCCTTGGGCGGCGGCCTCTATTTCGGCCTCCAGCAGCGCGGCGAGTCGTCGCCGGTCGCCGCCACCGCGCTGCTGGGTCTGTCGCTGCCGGACGTCGCGGGCAAGGAGCAGCGGGTCGACCAATGGAAAGGCAAGGTGATCGTGGTCAACTTCTGGGCCACGTGGTGCGCGCCGTGCCGCGAGGAGATGCCCGAATTCATCAAGGCCCAAACCGCCTACGGTGCCAAAGGCCTGCAATTTGTCGGCATCGCCGTCGATCAGGCCGATAAAGTCGCTCAATTTGAAAAGGAAATCGGTCTGAACTATCCATCGTTGGTCGGCGGCTTCGGCGCCATGGAGCTATCCAAGGCTCTGGGCAACAAGTTGATGGCGCTGCCCTTCACCGTGATCGTCGATCGGCAGGGGGCCATCATCCATACGCAGCTCGGACTGCTCAAACCCGAGAAACTGGCCGAAGTTGTCAAGCAGCTACTTTAAGGATTGACCTGATATCGCCGCAACGCTGGACAAACTTCGGTTAACTCCGGCAAACTCCGCCCTCGTTCGAACATCGAGATGAGGCAACGGCGGCATATGGCCACTTCTCCACGCAAGACCACGGCGCGCAAGTCGGCGACCGCGAAACCCGGTAAACCCCCGGCAGGCAAGACGGTGTTGGTGCTGAACGGCCCCAACCTCAATCTGCTCGGCACCCGCGA
>JANMCS010000512.1:0-1468 GCA_031361405.1 Betaproteobacteria bacterium | reverse complement strand
CCACTTCTGGCGACGCGCGCCGGCTTCGATGACCCACTTGGTGTCGACTTCGAACGCGGTGGCATAGAGCTCGCGCATCTCGGCCGGCACGCGGTCGATCTTGGCCAGCGAGCCGTCGAAGTACTTCAGATCCGCCACCATCACTTCGTCCCACTGGCCGATGGCTTTCAGGTCGCGCACCAGCTGCTCGTTGACGACGGTGAATTCACCGGAGAGGTTACTCTTGACGTAGATGTTCTGGTACTCGGGCTCGATGGATGCCGCCACGCCGATGATGTTGGAGATCGTGGCGGTGGGCGCGATGGCCACGCAATTGGAATTGCGCATGCCGTGTTCCTTGATGCGCGCGCGCAGCTCGGTCCAGTCCATGCCGGAGGATTCGTCAATCTCGACATAACCGCCGCGCTCGTCGCGCAGCAGCTTCAGCGTGTCCTGCGGCAACAGGCCGCGGTCCCACAGGCTGCCGGGGTATGACGAATAGCGGCCGCGCTCTTCGGCGAGTTCGGTGGAGGCGTAGTAGGCGTGGTAGCAGACGGCTTCCATCGAGCGGTCGGCAAATTCCACCGCGGCGTTGGAGGCATACGGCGTGCGCGTCAAATGCAGGCAATCCTGGAAGCCCATGATGCCCAAGCCCACCGGGCGATGCTTCAAGTTGGAATTGCGCGCCTTGGCGACGGCGTAGTAATTGATGTCGATCACGTTGTCCAGCATGCGCATGGCAGTGGTGATCGTGCGTTTCAGTTTGGCCTGGTCCAGCGACCACTTAGTTCCGTCAGCTGCGTCCACCTGCACCATGTGCGCGAGCATGTTGACCGAGCCCAGGTTGCACACGGCAATCTCGGTCTCGCTGGTGTTGAGCGTGATCTCGGTGCACAGGTTGGAGCTGTGCACGGTGCCCACGTGCGACTGCGGCGAGCGCACGTTGCACGCGTCCTTGAACGTGATCCACGGATGCCCGGTTTCAAAGAGCATCGACAGCATCTTGCGCCAGAGCTGCACGGCGGGGAGTTTTTTGTAGAGCTTCAATTCGCCGCGCGCCACCTTTTCTTCGTGGCGCTTGTACGCTTCCTCGAACTTGTGGCCCCACAGGTCGTGCAGGTCGGGCGTGTCCGACGGCGAGAAGAGTGTCCAGTCCCCGCCTTCCATCACGCGCTTCATGAAGAGGTCGGGAATCCAGTTGGCCGTGTTCATGTCGTGCGTGCGGCGGCGATCGTCGCCGGTGTTCTTGCGCAGCTCGAGGAACTCCTCGATGTCGAGATGCCACGTTTCGAGGTACGTGCAGACGGCGCCCTTGCGCTTGCCGCCCTGATTGACGGCGACGGCGGTGTCGTTGACTACCTTCAGAAACGGCACCACGCCTTGCGATTTGCCGTTGGTACCCTTGATATGCGAGCCCATCGCGCGGACGTTGGTCCAATCGTTGCCCAGTCCCCCGGCGAACTTTGAAAGAAGCGCATTTTCCTTGATC
>JANMCS010000507.1:0-1466 GCA_031361405.1 Betaproteobacteria bacterium | reverse complement strand
GCACTTGGGGCAGACGTTGACGTTCTGTTCGAGATCGGAGCTGTAGAGCACCGATTCGCACGCCGGGCACTTGACCCACAGGCCTTCGGGCACGGTGCGCCGTTCGGTCGGGTCGGTCTGCTGAATCTTGGGGGGCAGCAGTTTTTCAAGCCAGCTCATCGGCGTTCAGCTCCTGTGGGTTGTTCAGGGGGCATCGAGTGCCGCGCGGATCTCGGCGGCAAAGGCCTTGGCGACCAGCGGCACATTGTCTCGCGATTCGGTTTCCAGCAATTGCACCAGGCGGGAGCCGATCACCACCGCGTCGGCCACCTGCGCCACGGCGCGGGCGGTGGCGGCGTCGCGGATGCTGAAGCCCACGCCCACCGGCACCTTGACATGCGCCTTGATGCGCGGCACCGCCAGCGCCACGGCCGCGGTGTCGAGGTGGCCGGCGCCTGTCACGCCCTTCAGCGATACGTAGTACACGTAGCCCGTGGCGATACGGGCCACTGCGCGGATGCGCTCTTCGGTGGAGGTGGGCGCGAGCAGGAAGATCAGGTCGAGCCCGGCCGCCTTGAGCTGCGCCGCAAAGGCTTCGCATTCTTCGGGCGGGTAATCCACAACCAGCACGCCATCCACGCCGGCCTTCTGCGCATCGCGGATGAACGCGCCTTCACCGCGGCGCTGGTCGTAGCGCTCGATCGGATTGGCATAGCCCATCAGCACCACCGGCGTGCGCGCATCGCGGCGCCGGAACGCATGCACCGCGTCGAGCACTTCGGGCATGCCGATGCCGCGAGCCAATGCACGTTCAGCCGCTTTCTGGATCACCGGTCCATCGGCCATCGGATCGGAAAACGGCACGCCGAGCTCGATGATGTCGGCACCGCCCTCAGCCAGCGCGATCATCACATCGGCGGTGGCGTCGGCGTAGGGATCGCCGGCCGTGACGTACGGAATCAGCGCCTTGCGCCCGGTCTCGGCCAGCTTCTGGAAGGTGGATTTGATGCGGCTCATGACTTCACCGCCACGCCGGCCTGCGAGGGCCGATCGTGCACCCGGGCGTTGGACAGATCGGCCACGGTGCCGATGTCCTTGTCGCCACGGCCGGAGAGATTGACAAGCAGGTGCTGGTCGGGCCGCATGGTGGCGGCCAGCTTGATCGCATAGGCCACCGCATGGCTGGATTCGAGCGCCGGGATGATGCCTTCGATACGGCACAGCGTGTGAAACGCGGCCAGCGCCTCGCTATCGGTGATGCTCACGTACTCGGCACGGCCGATATCCTTGAGGTAGGCGTGTTCGGGGCCCACACCGGGGTAGTCGAGCCCGGCGGAAATCGAATGGGTTTCGATGATCTGGCCGTTGTCGTCTTGCAGCAGATAGGTGCGATTGCCGTGCAGCACGCCCGGCGAGCCCGCCGAGAGCGAGGCGGCGTGTTTGCCGGTGGCCAGGCCCTGCCCAGCGGCTTCGACGCCGATCAGGCG
>JANMCS010000476.1:0-5023 GCA_031361405.1 Betaproteobacteria bacterium | reverse complement strand
CCACTTTTCGTACTGCGCCGCCAGGATCAGGAACACCATGATCACGGCCAGGCCCAGCGCGAAGGTGGACGCGCCACTCGAGCGCTTTTCCTGGTACGACGTGCCGCCCCAGTCATAGCTGAAGTCGGCCGGCAGCACTTCGCCCGCGATCTTTTCGACGCGCGCGATGGCCTGCCCCGAGCTGTAGCCGGGTGCCGCCTGGCCGAAGATCTTCACTGACGGCAGGTTGTTGAAGCGGTCAAGCGAATCGGGCCCCGATGAATACTTGACGGTGGCGAGGGAGGTCAGCGGAATCATGTCGCCCTTGTCCGAGCGCACGTAGATCGAACCGACGTCGTCGGGACGCGCGCGCGCCGTGGGCTCGGCCGACATCAGCACCTGCCACGCGCGGCCGTACTTGTTGAAGTCGTTGACGTAGTAGGTGCCAAGCGTGGCCGAGAGCGCGTTGAAGATCTCGTTGATCGGCACGCCGACCTTCTTGGCCTTCTCGCGATCGACGTCGACGAACAGCTGCGGCACGTTGGCGCGCCAGAGCGTCTGCGCGCCGCCCAGTTCCTTGTCGGTGTTCACGCGCTGCAGGAACTGCTGCGTCACCTCGTTCAGGCGCTTGCTGCCGCCTTCGCCGCGGTTCTGGATGTAGAACTCGTAGCCACCCGCATTGCCAAGGCCGAAGATCGGCGGCGGATTGAATGCGAGGACCAGCGCTTCCTTGATGCCTGCGGTCTTGCCGAACAGCTCCCCGACCAGGTCCTTGGCCGTGACCGTGCGCTTGTCCCACGGAATCTGCGTGACGAACATCGTCGCGGCGTTGTTGCGATAGCCGCCGCCGAGGAAATCGAAGCCGGTGAAGGAGATCACGTCGGCGTTGGCGGGGTTGGAACGAATGGCCTTCTCGACCTCCGCCACGACCTTGTCGGTGCGCGCCAGCGTGGCGCCGTCGGGCAGGATGACCGCGCTGATGTAGTAACCCTGGTCTTCGTCCGGCACGAGGCTGCCCGGCGTGTAGCGCCAGAGGCCGGCGGTGATCGCCACCATGCCGAGGAACAGCACCACGCCGACGATGCCGCGCCGGATCATCCACGTGACGCCCGACGTGTAGTGCGACGTGACGCTTCCGAAGAAGCGGTTGAACGCGGCAAAGAAGCCTCGCGTGGGCACTGGGGTGTGCTTCAGCACCAGCACGCACAGCGACGGCGTCAGCGTCAGCGCGACGAAGCCCGAGATCACGACGGCGATGGAGATGGTCACCGCGAACTGGCGATACAGCTCGCCGGTGAGGCCGCCGAGGAACGCGATGGGCACGAACACGGCGGTCAGCGTCAGCACGATGGCAATGACCGGCCCGGTCACCTCATGCATGGCCTTGATGGCCGCCTCGCGCGTGGTGGCACCATCCTCGCGCATGATGCGTTCGATGTTCTCCAGCACGACGATCGCATCGTCCACGACGATGCCGATCGCCAGCACCATGCCGAACAGCGTCAGCGTGTTGATCGAATAGCCAAGCAGGTACAGGCCGGCAAACGTGCCGAGCAGCGACACCGGTACGGCCACCAGCGGAATGATCGTCGCGCGCCAGCTCTGCAGGAACAGGTAGACGACGAGGAACACCAGGATCATCGCCTCGATCAGCGTGTACACCACCTCGCGGATCGACACTTCGACGAAGCGCGTGGTGTCGTAGGGCGTGGCGAAGGACAGGCCTTCGGGGAAGCGCGTGGCGAGGTCGGCCATCGTCTTGCGTGCGCTCTTGGCGACGTCGAGCGCGTTGGCGCCCGGCTGCAGGAAGATACCCACCAGCGTGGCCGGCTGGCCGTTGTAGCGGCCGATGAAATCGTAGTCCTTCGACCCGAGCTCAACGCGCGCCACGTCGGAGAGGCGCACCGTTGAGCCGTCCGGATTGGCGCGCACGATGATCTGCCCGAACTGCGCGGGATCCGACAGGCGTCCCTGCGTGGTGATCGTGTAGACGAGATCCTGGCCCTTGGCTGTAGGGGCCTGCCCCACCTTGCCCGCGGCGAACTGCGCGTTCTGTTCGTTGACGGCCCTCGCCACATCGCCCGGCGTCAGCTTCAGTTGCGCGAGGCGGTCGGGCTTCAACCAGATCCGCATCGCGTAGTCCTTGGCGCCGAAGATCTGCACGTTGGTCGTGCCGGGCAGCCGCTTCAGTTGGTCGAGCACGTTGAGCGTGACGTAGTTCGAGATGAAGAGGTCATCGTGGCTGTTGTCCGGCGAATAGAACGCCAGCACCTGCAGGAACGACGACGAGCCGCGCTCGACGGTCACGCCCTGCCGCCGCACCTCCTCCGGCAGCCGCGCCTCCACCTGCTTGACGCGATTGTTGACGTTGACGGCGGCGTCATCGACGTTGGTGCCGATCTCGAACGTCACCTGGATCGACACGGCGCCGCTCGACGTGGAGGTCGAGCTCATGTAGATCATGTTGGGCACGCCGTTGATCGCGTTCTCGATCGGCGCGGCCACGGTGGCCTCCAGCACCTCGGCGGAAGCGCCCGGATAGAACGCCGCCACCGTGACGACGGGCGGCGCAATTTCCGGATATTGGGCGATGGGAAGGGTGCGCATCGCGGCGAGGCCGGCGAGCACGAGGAACAGCGAGATCACGGCCGCGAAGATGGGCCGGTCGATGAAAAAGCGCGAGAACATGGTGGTGGGTGTCCTCGATCAGGACTTCGGCGCGGATTTGGGCGCAGGGGCAGGTGCCCCGGGTGCTGCGGGCGCGCCGGGCGGCGCGCTGCCTGCCGCGCCCGCTTCACCCAATACGATCGGCGCACCGGGACGCAGCTTGGCCAGCCCGTCGGTGATCACGCGATCGCCGGCCTTCAGACCGCTTTCGACGACCCACATGTTGGCGCCGCCAATTTCCACCCAATCGCCCAGCGTGACCGGGCGCGCGGCGGCGATGTCCTTGCCATCCTTGTCCTTGCCGGTCACGTAGACGAACTTGCCCTGCGGACCGTCGAGCACGGCGACCTGCGGGACCGCCAGCGCGTTGTTGCGCACGGCGCCGCCCAGTTTCACGCGCACGAACTGGCCGGGCTTCAGCGCGTTGTCGCTATTGACCACCTCGGCGCGCATTTCAAAGGTGCCGGTGGCGCTGTTGATGCGCGTGTCGGCGAAATTGATCCTGCCCTTGCGTGCCAGCGTGGAACCATCGGCCAGGCGCACCGTCACTTCATAGGCGTTGTCCTTCGGCAGGGTGAGGCGGCCTTCCTGCACGGCGCGGTTCAGCGCCAGCTGTTCGTTTTCGGCAATTGCAAACGGGATCCACATCGGATCGACCTGCGATACCGTGGTCAGCAACGTATCGTTGGCGTTGACGAGGCTGCCTTCGGATTTTGGCGCGCGGCTCGACAAGCCGGAGATCGGCGCCACCACCTTGGTGTAGCCGAGATTCAGCTGTACTTCGGCAAGCTTGGCCTGCGCGGCCTTGACGCCGGCGGCGGCCAGTTCGACATTCGATGCCGCGTCGTCGGCCTCCTTCTGACCTACCGCGCGGCGCTCCGCCAGCGGCTTCAGACGTCCGAGCTCGCGTTCCGCCTGCGCCATCTGCGCCTGCGTGCGCGCCACTTCCGCTTCGAGGGCCGCCGTTTGCGCAGCGAGCTGCTTGGGGTCGATCGTGAACAGCACCTGGCCCGCCTTGACCGGCGCGCCTTCCTGGAAGAGTTTTTTCTCCAGGATGCCGGTCACGCGCGCGCGCACCTCGACTTCTTTCGACCCGGTGGTCTGGCCGACATACTCATAGGACGCAGGAATGGACTTCGGCTGCACGGTGACGGTGGTCACCTGCGCGGGCGGAAAGCCCTGGAAACCGCCTGCCGGCTGCGAGGGTCCGCAGGCGCTGAGCACCAGTGCGGACAAGGCGGCGGCAACGAAAGGCGCGGGAAAGCGGCGGATAATCGGCATGTAAACACTCCAGACGGGGGCCGGTGGGGATTGGTTTGCTGCACCGCACCTTGCCAAGAACATAAAGATAACATACATTCATGGATGTTTGTAAATACCATTTTTTGGCTGGACAACACCATGGCCCGTAAAACGAAGCAAGAAGCCCGGGAAACCAGGGAGCGGCTGCTCGACGCGGCCGAAACCATCTTTCGCGAACGTGGCGTGACCCGCACGTCACTGGCCGAGATTGCCACCGCGGCCGGCATGACCCGGGGCGCGGTCTACTGGCATTTCAAGGATAAGGCCGATTTGTTTCATGCGATGTGCGATCGCGCCACGATGCCGCTCGACGCGATGTTCGAGCGTGCAGGCGACCCCGAGTGTGCCGACCCGATGGGCATGTTGCGCGAACTATCGGTGGGCGCGCTGCAGAGCCTGGCGGCGGATTCGCGCGCGCAGCGGGTGTTCGAGATCATCTTCCACAAGACCGAACTGGTCGACGCGCTGGCCGGTGCGGCCACCACGCGTCGCGACGAACGCGACGCGTGTGTCGGCCAGATCGAGGCGATCATCCAGCGATGCGCCGTGGTCGGCCAGCTGCCCGCCGATACCAACGCGGCGCTCGCCACGCAGGGACTGCACGCGCTGATGGTGGGCATCATGCACGAGTGGGTGCTCAACCCCGCGGCCTACGACCTGCACGCCGCCGCACCTGCGCTGATCGACCTGTATCTCGCGGGATTGCGCCAATGCCCGCCGCGCCGCGCGCCGCGCGTGATGCCCAAGGTACACCCCAAGACCGCACTCGTTTGAAGGCGCGCTCTCGCCGTCGATACGGCGGCGGGCCCGCCACGGCATAATCGGCGGTCCTTCCAACTTTTCGCGCAGGTCGATCATGAAGACAATCCAGCGGGTGGGCGTCATCGGCGCCGGCACCATGGGCAACGGCATTGCGCAGAACTGCGCCGCGTCGGGCCTCGACGTCGTGATGCTCGACGTCCAGGACGCGGCCGTGCAGCGCGGCCTGACGACGATTCACGGCAGCCTCGAGCGCCTGCTGAAAAAGGAAAAGCTCACTTCCACGGACCGCGATGCCGCCGTGGCGCGGATCAGA
>JANMCS010000472.1:0-1299 GCA_031361405.1 Betaproteobacteria bacterium | reverse complement strand
CCACTTTTTGCCCCACTTCCGCCGGAAGGCGATTAACCGTGATACGGCCGGCGATGATCATGTCTTCCATCGCGCGGCGCGAGCCGAATCCGCACGAGGCCAGAACCTTGTGCAGGCGTTGCGGTTCACTGAAGATTTCGTCAGTGGACCGTTTGTGTTTCGCCGGCGGGAGGCTCTCTTGAATCGCGGTCAGCGCCAGGTTCGGCTGCTGCATCGTCGTTTCCAAGGAGCGGACTCGCGAGGGCGAGTGCCGTCTCGGCGGCCTTGGTGGGGGCATCAGGCATCTCCAGGAGGTGGGAGGAATCGAGCTCGGCGAGAGGGGGGAGTTCCGCCAGGGAGCGCAACCCGAGATCATCGAGAAAGGCCTTGGTTGTCGCGTAGAGCGCCGGACGTCCCGGCGTCTCGCGATGGCCGACGGCCTCGATCCATTGCCGGTCCTCGAGCGCCTTGACGACGTTCGTGGAAACGGCAACGCCGCGGATGGCTTCGATGTCGCCGCGGGTGACGGGTTGCTGATAGGCGATGATCGCCAGGGTTTCCATCGCCGCGCGGGAGTACCGCGGCGGCTTTTCCGGCGACAGCCGGTCAAGGTAGGTCTGCACGGCGGCAACACCCTGGAAGCGCCAGCCACTGGCCACCTGTACCAGTTCGACCTTGCGGTCCTTCCAGTCCACCACCAGTGCCAGCAGTACGCTGCGAATGGTGTCGTCGGGCAGCGGCGGATCGAACAGGCGCGCCAGTTGCGCAAGCGGCACGGGCTCGCCGGCCACCAGCAGCGCGGCCTCGAGGATGCCCTTGATTTCGGTCAAGTCACCGCCGGCGTCGGCGGCCTGCGCGATTGCTTCTTCGGTTGTGATTTCGTCGTTCATCGTGCGTTCTTCGGTAAAGTGGTGCGGCCGCCTGTAAGTCAGACTTCGTCGGCGGCCAGCGTGAAGGGCCGGACGCCGGTCAGCGTCACGTGGATGGGCGCATACGGCTGCGCCTGCGCCACGTCGATCAATTGTTCACGCGCCAGCTCGAGCATCGCGAGGAACGTGACGATCAGGTGCGCGATGTCGGCGTGGCCGGCGAACATTGCGGTGAATTCCATGAAGCGGCCCGGCTCGAGCATCTTCAGCATGCGACTCATCTCGCTGCGCACCGACAGCTGCTCGCGCGTGACGAGGTGATGGCGGTTGACGTGCGCGCGCTGGATCAGCACCGCCCATGCCGCCTTGAGGTCGTCCGGATGCACGGCCGGCAGCCGCGCCGCAGTCACGTGATCGAACCAGACCCGCACCGTGGCGAAATCGCGTTCGG